>VGPE01000167.1 GCA_016875645.1 Chloroflexota bacterium | reverse complement strand
CGGGAGTCGCGTCGCGGAGGGCCCGGGGCCGGATCCGGCCGCGTGACCGGGGCGGCGGGGTGACCCCGCGCCCGGTCATCGTCGCGTCAGCGGTCGCGGATCAGCTTCACCACGCGCTTGCCGACGAGATCCGCCACGTAGACGTTGCCGTGGCGATCCAGGGCGATGCCGTGGCCGCCCACCATGTTCCCCGAGCGCTCGTGGTGCCAGCGTCCGACGAGACCGCCGTCCAGGGTGTAGATCGAGATGCCGTTGGGCTGGTGGTTCATCTTGCCGATGATCGAGTCACCCTGTTCCACCACGTAGACCAGGCCGTCCGAGCCGACCGCCGCGTCGGCCGGACCCAGCAGGCCCGTCCACTCGGCGACGAAGCCCCCGTCGTAGTCGAAGATCTGCATCCGGCCATTCTCGCGGTCCGAGATCAGGACGCGGTCCGTGCCGTCGATCGTCACGTTGTGGACCGGCCCGAACTGGCCCGGGCCGATGCCGCCCGTGCCCCAGCTCTTCTCCAGGGTGCCGTCGGCTGAGAAGCGGTGGACCTGGCGGTTGCCGTAGCCGTCGGAGACGAAGATCCGGCCCGACGGATCGGTGTCGATGCCAGTGGGCATGTTGAACGGGCCGCCATTCTGGCCCCGGTGGGTGACCGCCGCCACGGCCCAGCCGGCGCGGCCCAGTTCCAGGGTCTTCTCGCCGGCGGGCGTGTATCGGCGGACGACGTGCAGCTGGTCGTCCACGACCCACACGGAGCCCGCGATCGTGGAGACGCCATGGACCTCCTGGAAGTCGCCCTCGCCCCACGAGCCAAGGAAGGCCCCGTCGGTCGACCAGGCCGACATCGGGTGCGACCGGCGCGCGCCGACCCACAGCCGGTCCTCGGAATCCACCGAGACGTCCGCGATCATCCCCAGGTCCCAGCCGAACGGAACCTGCAGGATGTCGACCGCGACCGAGAAGCGGATGTCGCCCTCGCCGCGCAGCTTCGAGATCGGGCCGGACGTGGTCATCGTGGTGCTCCCTCCCCGGCTGGCGCCGGCAGCTCACCCAGTCGCTCGCGCACGGTAGTCGCGAGGGCCTCGATCGTCTCGTGGTCGTACGGCGGATAGACCTGGGCGATGAAGCCGTCCATGCCCACTCCCCGGTAGCGTTCCAGGGCCCTTGTGACGTCGTCCGGCGTGCCCGCCCACAGGCTCTCACGGATGTAGGTGAGCACGTCGCCCCGCCACGGCTGGACCTGGAGCTGGCGCTCGAATGCGGCGTCGGCCGCCGCGCGGGTGCGTCGAATGACGACCTTCGCCCCCAGCAGGCGCCGGATGGCGCGCTCGTCGCGGCCGGCCGTGTCGCAGTGGCGACGAAGCACGCCGTCGAGGTGCGTGAAGCGGGGCGCGTCGTCGAGGCCCACCCAGAGGTGCCACAGGTCGGCGTGGCGGGCGACGATCCCGAGGCCCTTTCGCTCGCCGTAGGCGCCGACGAGGACGGGCATGGGCCGGCGGATCGGGACGGGCTCGTGGCGCACGCGGTCGAAGGCATAGTGGCCGTTGCTGCGGACCTCGTCGCCGGCCAGGAGCCCACGGATGATCGTGAGCGATTCGTCGAGCCAGTCGAGACGTTCGCCGACGCTCGCGCCCGGATCGATGCCGTGCGCGCGCAGCTCCACGTCGTCCCACGCGGCGCCCAGGCCGAGGATCGCGCGACCGCCGCTGATGTGGTCGATGGTCGTCGCCATCCGCGCGACGATCCCCGGGTTGCGGAACGGGTTGGCCCCGACGAGGAGGCCGAGGTCGGCGCGCGACGTCGCCTGGGCCCACGCGGCCAGCGTCGTCCAGCCCTCGAAGAAGGGCTGGAGCGGATCACCGCCCGTCGCGAACAGGTGATCCGCGGTGAAGACCTGGTCGTAGCCGAGGCGGTCGGCGAGCCGGACGGTCTCGAGGGCGCTGGGCCACGTGGCGCCGTAGGTCAGCGTCGCGAGGCCGAGGCTGAAGGGCCGCACGGTGCGACCTCGCGCAGCGGAGGTCTGGTCAAAGCACCGAGGCCGCACCACCCCGCGCCATCGTCTCTTCGCGGGCCGCCCTGGGCATGGCCATTCGCGCCCGCTGGACCTCGGCGCGGCCGTGCTTCGCGAACAGCCCCAGGTCGGTGACCGCGGTGAGCATCAGGAAGCCCTGCTCGATCAGCCGGGCCGAGTCCTCGCCCCAGCCGGCGTGGTACCCGGCCGCCTTGCCGTGCTTCTTCGTGGCGGCGAGGATCGTCGCGACCGCGTCGGCGTGGGTCTTCTTCTGGGCCTCGTTCCACGTGGTGTCGTCCCAGTCGAGGCCGAGACCCAAGGCGAGGTCACCCGGGCCCACGTACACGCAGTCCACGCCGGGCGTGCCTGCGATCGCGTCCACGTTGCGCAGGCCGTCCGCGGTCTCGACCATGACGATGCAGGCCGCCCGCTCCAGCTCCTGCGGCGAGCCGCCCATGAAGTAGGGCGAGCGGACGGCGCCCGCGGAGCGGTTGCCGCGCGGCGGGTAGCGGAAGGCGCGCACGGCGGCCGCGGCCTCCGCCGCGTTGTTGACCATCGGGATGATCACGCCCACTGCGCCGAGGTCCAGCGAGCGGCCGATGAGGTAGGGGTCGTTGTGGCCGACGCGGGTGACCGGCACGACTCCGCGCGCCTCGATCGCCGGCAGGATGTCGGCCAGGTCGTCCACACCGATATTGCTGTGCTGCTGGTCGGCGGTCACTTCGTCCAGGCCCGTCGCGGCCAGGTACTCGGCGACCGGGGGCGAGCAGACCGTGAGCCAGCCACCGAGCGTGGGCTCGCCGGCCTTCCACTTCTTGATCAGCGGGTTCTCGTAGCTCATCGGGGCCTCCAACTGGGGGATCGAGTCTAGCGACCGGCCGGGGCCGCCCGTTCGGGTCAGGCGCCAGCCATCAGCGGGCGCAGTTCCGTGGCGAAGCGGCGGATGGTCTCGAAGTCGTACGGCGGAAGCGCCTGGTAGATCAACCCGTCCAGACCGACCTCGCGGATCGGACGGAGGCGTTCCGCGACCTGCTCCGCGGAGCCGCGCAATTGGTGGCGCCGGTTGTAGTCGATGAGTTCCTCGCTCCACTGGAAGTGGCCCGAGTAGGCGCGGAAGTCGCGCTCCGCGATGTCCTGGGTCTCGCGCAGCACCGTGGCGATCTCGGGCATTCGCTTGATCGAGGCCGGATCGCGCCCGATCGCGCCGCAGTGGGTGTCGAGCACCTCGCACTTGCGGCGGTATTCGTCGGCGGTGTCGGCGCTGACCGACATCTGCCAGAAGTCAGCGTATTTCGCCGTGATCCGCAGGCCGACCTTCTCGCCGGTCGCGCCCACGAACACGGGCACGTGCGGCCGGATCGGCCGCGGCCGGTGCTTGATCCGGTCGAAGTGATAGTTGGCCGAGTCGAACGTCACCTCCTCCCCGGCCAGGATCCGGGTGACGATCGAGAGCGATTCGTCGAGCGCCTGGAGCCGATCCCCGAGCGTCTGACCAACGGCAAGGCCATGGGGCGGGAACTCCTCGGGCAGGCTGCCGGCACCGAGGCAGAGCGTCATGCGGCCATTGGAGATGTGGTCGAGGGTGGCGGTGGCCTTCGCCACCACGCCCGGGTTGCGGAAGGGGTTGCCGACGGTCAGGTGGCCCAGGTTCACCTGCGTTGTCAGCGTCGCCCACGCTCCAAGGGTGGTGTAGGACTCGAAGAACGGCTGGTGCAGGTCGCCCTGCGTGGCGAGCAGGTGGTCGTGCATGAGCAGGAAGTCGAAGCCGAGGCGGTCCACCTCCTGCGCGAACGCCACGGCCTCGGGCCAGGTGGCGCCGTAGGTCATGACGTGGACGCCGATCTTGAACTCGCTCATGGCTCTCGCCTCCTCCTGGGACGCACGATCCGACGAATGCGTCGGATCTCAGGCGCGCTCGACAACGGGCAACAGCAACCGCGACGGCCGCGCGCTGTCGTGGAACACGCGGTTGATGGCGGGGACGGCCTCGTCGGCCGTCTCGGACGCGATGACGCCAGCGGTATTGGTGTTGACGTCGAAGCGCGGGAAGTTGCTGCCCGCGATGTCGAGCCGGATGCGGTGGCCGGGCAGAAACCGGTTGGCGGTCGAGCCGACGAGCACGTGGATCTCCTCGACACGTCCGGGCTCCAGTGGCTCGGGATCCGCGAGCGAGCGGCGATAGCGGAGCCGGAGGATCCCGTCCGTCAGAATCTCGGCGCGGCCGTCCGGGTGGACGTCGATGAGCTTCGCGGTGATGTCGGTGTCCAGGGCGGACGACGCGACGTGCAGCACCGCCTCGACGCTGCCGATCACGTCGAGCGGGCGCGTCAGCGGATCCGAGGTGTAGCAGAGCACGTCCGCACGGGCCTCGATCGGGCGCTGGTCGAAGGGGCCCGCCATCCAGCCGACACCACCGCCGCGGTTGAGCGTCGGGCCGCCGATCGTCGGGACGGGGTCGCGCGGGTCGGCGAGGAACGCGTCGGGCGATTCGTGGCCCGCGGGCGCGCGCGAGAGACGGCCGTCGCCGCGCGCGCTGTTGGCCCGGCCGTCGCCGCGCAGGTGCCACTCCTCCACGACTGCGTCGAGGATCGGCCAGTCGGTCTCGTCGCGCCACTCGTTGGCGCCCATCAGAAAGAGGCGGACGGGAGCGCCCGCCGAATCGGCTGCGCCACGCAGCCAGCGGTCGTAGAAACGCTGGTGGAACGCGGTCGGGTCCTGGAGGCCCAGGGCCGACTGCATCCCGAAGTGGCGCTCCGGGAAGATGCCGTTCATGATCCCGTGCGACCACGGGCCCACGATCAGTTGCTGGCCGTCGCGCGCCGCGTCCGTGGCGCCGCGATCCCGCATGCCCCGGTAGTTGCGCAGGGTCCCCTCGACGAAGATGTCGTGCCAGCCCCCGATGTGGAGGGCGGGCACGGCGACCGACTCGTAGCGCTCCTCAGGCGAGATCGCCCGCCAGAACGCGTCCCGATCGGGGTGCGCCAGCCACTCGTCGTACCAGGGCGCGAAGCGGTCCATCAGGTCGATGCCGCGCAGTGGACGCCGGCGATACAGGCGGCCGATGTCCTCGATGCCGGCGCGGACGGCGGCGATCTCGGCGTCCAGCGTCTCGCCGGCGGCCTGGCGCGAGAGGAGGCGCGCCAGCGCCAGCGGGTTCAGGCTCCAGTACAGGCTGAACCCGAGCTGGAACGCGCCGCCCTGGTAGACCCAGCCCTCGTGGTAGTCCGACGCGGTGACGTACGGCGCGATCGCCTGGAGTGCGGGCGGGCGTCGGCCGGCCGCGAGCCACTGGGTGGCCCCCACGTAGGAGCCGCCCATCATGCCCACCCGACCGTTCGACCACGGTTGGGCGGCGGCCCAGGCGATCGTGTCCTCGCCGTCCTCCGCCTCGGCCAGGAACGGCCGGAAGTCACCGTCCGAGTCGAACCGTCCCCGGCAGTCCACCATCACCACGGCGTAGCCCGCTTCGGCCACGACGATGCCGTTGACCGGATCGCCGGGCGGCATCCAATGACGGTCATACGGCGTCCGCTCCACGATCACCGGCAGCCGCTCGGCGGTGTCGGGCCGATAGATCTCGGCGGCGAGCGTCAGGCCATCGCGCATCGGCACGCGGACGTTCCGCTCGATGACCATCCGGAACGGTTGACCGGCCATCAGCCGGCAGCCACACTCGGGAGCGGCAGCGCGACCGTCCGCCCGGTTCGCGCCGAGAGCAACGCCGCTTCGACCTGCATCACGGCCCAGCGACCCGCGTCGGCCGGCGCCGACGACGGGCGGCCGGCGCGAATCGCGTCGGCCCAGTCCTGGATCTGGCGCGCGGGGGCCTGCACGCGAACGGGGTCGTGACGACGCTCAAGGGTCCAGTCGGCCTCGCCGTCGTCGCTGATCACCTCCCACCGGTCGCCCCTGCCCAGGCGGGACTTGCCGAACCGCTGCAGCTCGAGGATCCCCTTCGAGCCGACCACCCAGAGCTTGAACGGCGAATCGAGCCCGGGCGCCGGCAGTTCGTAACTCATCCAGAGCTGTGCCATCACGTCGTTCGGATACGCGATCTGCGCCATCGCCGACGATTCGCCGACCGGCGCGACGCCGTAGTTCGTGACTTCGGCGGCCAGGTGGAGCGGGTCCCGGCCAGCGAAGTGGCGCAGCAGATCGAAGGCATGCGAGCCCCAATCGAGGAGCGCGCCGCCGTGCTCGGGCTCGGCGATCCACGTCTTGTGGCCCATGTCATAGCCCGGGGTCAGGCCCGAAACCCGCATCATCCGCAGGTCCCCGATCGCGCCGTCGCGGAGCAACCGCAGGCCCGCCTGCATGTTTGTGTCGAAGCGCATGGTCAGGATCACGCTCAGGTCCACGCCGTTCGAGCGGGCCGCGTCGATCATCGCGTCCGCCTCCGCGGTATCGAGCGCGAG
>VGPE01000166.1 GCA_016875645.1 Chloroflexota bacterium | reverse complement strand
TCTTCCTGCGGCCGACCGGCTGCACGGCGTCGGATCCGTGCCGGACCTCGACCGGCTCAACCGTCCTGTTCACCGCCATCGCCCGGCCCAATCGGCCGGAGCTGCCGCAGCAGCAGGTGCAGTTCACCGTGCAACGCCGCAGCGGTTCGACGTTCGTCGCCGTGCTGGTGCAGATCGTGAACGTGGGTTCCTCGGGCGAGGCCCAGCTCAACGTCACGTTCAACACGGCCGGGACCTACCGGCTCCGGGCCAACCTCCTGCCCACATCGGTCAACGCCAACAGCTTCCCCACGGAGTTCGAGTACTACCGGGTTCCATAGCGTTCATCGGCACGGACGAGATCTCGCCGGCGCCTTCGTCTGCGCCGGCGGGACTCGGGGGCGGCCCGGCCCGGGTCAGAGAGTCGCGCCGGCCGCCCGCGCATCCTCGGCGAACGACGCCAGCGACTCGTCGCTCGCAACGGTGTCCTGCAACATGCCCATCACACGGCTGACCCCGACGTCGCGGTAGGCGGCCAGCAGGTCGATCCGCCTGGTGCCGGCCGTCGCGATCGCGTTCGGGAGCAGGTGGACGGACACCGCCAGCGACGCCGGATCCCGGCCGACCTCGTCACAGACACGGTGCACCTGCGGGAGCATCGCCGCGGTTCGCGCCGGGTCGGGCCCATCGAGGTTCAGCTCCTCGGCGTACGTCGCGGCCAGCCGCATCAGCATCGGGCTGCTGCCCCCGACGACGATCGGGACCGCAGGGAGTTGCAGGCCCCGAGGGTTGTTGAGCGCGTCCTGGACACTCGCGTGCGCGCCGGCATACGTCCCCCGACCGTCATGGAGCATGCGGCGCAGGATCTCGAGGTCGTCGCGCAGGATCCGCATCCGGCCGGGGAGATCGGGCACCGTGTAGCCGAAGGCGAGCACCTCGCCGATCGTGCCGCCTGCACCCATCCCCAGCTCCATGCGGCCGCCGCTCGCGACATCAAGGCTGGCGACGTGCTTCGCCAGGAGCGCCGGATTTCGCAGTCCGGCCCGCGCGACCAGGGTGCCCAGGCGGATTCGCCGCGTCACCCCCACCAGGGCGCCCAGCGTTGCGAATGCCTCGAACGACGGCTCGTCGCGGACCGTGACGAAGGTGCCCAGGTGATCGAAGACCCAGGCGGTATCGAAGCCCAGGCGATCGGCCGTCCGGGCGACGCCCTCCAGGCGGGTCCATGCGGCGGTGGCGTCCCAGCCCGCGTACTCGCCGTCGAGTCCCAGTGGGAGCTCGATGCCGAGCTTCATCGCATCACGCGCGCGGCGCCAGGCGGTCGAGGTGCGCGAAGAACTCCGCGCGGGTCCGGTCGCGAGTCCGGAACAGGCCCAGTACGGAGCTGGTGGTCATCACCGTTCCCGGTTTGCGGATTCCGCGCATGACGGCGCAGAGGTGGGTCGCCTCCAGGACGACGCCGACGCCCTGCGGCGCAAGGCGTCCCTGCAGAAAGTCCGCGATCTGCTGGGTCAGACGCTCCTGGACCTGAAGGCGACGCGCGTACATCTCCACGATCCGCGGGATCTTCGAGAGCCCGATGACTTTGCCGCGCGGGATGTACGCGACCGCCGCCGTCCCGAAGAACGGCAGCAGGTGGTGCTCGCAGAGCGAGTAGAACGGGATGTCCTTGACGACCACCATCTCGCTGTAGTCGACGTCGAAGATGGCACCGTTGATGAGGCGCTTGGGATCCACAAGGTAGCCCGACGTCAACTCCGTGTACATGCGGTGGACACGCTCAGGCGTGCCGACGAGGCCCTGCCGATCCGGGTCCTCGCCCATCTCGAGCAGGATCTCGCGCACCGCCGCTTCCACGCGCCCGTCGCCCTGGCCCTCGCCGCCCGCGCCCTCGATGTCGGCCTCCGGATGCCAGGGGATCTCCCCCATTTCGGTCTCGATCTCGTCCACGATCGAGCGGACGTTGGGGGACAGGTCACGGCCGCGGCGGATGGCGCTCACCGCGCGATGGTACGCGCGACGGCGAGGATGGCCCCCGCCACCTCGTCCGGCCGGTAGCGCATGAGGTTGTGGCCGGTGCCCGGGTACGCCGCGAACGCGATGGGCCCGTGCCCTGCGGCCGCCCGTGCTCGCCCGACCGCGCGCAGGTCACGGGTCCGAACCCCTTCCGGGTCGTCTGACTGAAGCGCCGCCACCGGGCCGGCGAGGCCCGGCAGCACGTCCGACGGCCGGTACTCGAACATCGATCGAACGATGGCCGCCATCGTATGCGGCCGAGTCGCCGCAAGCAGGTGACCCGCCGGAACCTCGACGACGGTGGCCCGCGCCGCACGCTCCTGGTCGGCATCCCACGTGGCCGGGTCGAACCCGCGGCGATCCGCGAGGAAGGCGGTCATCGAGCGGAGCACCTCGGGCGGCTCGTCCAGACCGCGCAGCCATTCCGCGGGCGACATCCCCGTTGTCTCGGCAACGTCCTCCCAGCCGCCATCCACGAGCACCAGGCCGCGGCCCCGGCCCTCGCCCTCGGCGTCGAGCGCGCCACACGCCCAGGCCGCAACGATGGCGCCGAAGCCGTGCCCGGCAAGCACCACGCCCCGGTCGTCGAGTCCCGCGCCCTCGATGACCGCGATCGCATCCTCAGCGAGACGGTACGGCTCGTAGCCTTCGGTCGGGGCGTCCGAGAGGCCGTGCCCGCGCAGGTCCATCGCCACGACGTGCGTCACGATGGCGAGCCGGCGGGCAACCGGCGCCCACGTCCAGCCGGTCTGCCCGAGGCCGTGGATGAGCAGGATGCCGGGCATCTCGTCGCCTCGGTCTGGCCTGCCCCAGTCGAGCAAGTGGATTCGCTCGCCACCGACCTCGACGACGAATCCCTCGGGCTGGCGATGCGGGTCAGCCGCGGGCACCGAGGCCGGGTCGAGACCCAGCTCGCGCAGGCCGTCGCGTGCGTCGGCCGGGGTGTGGTCCGCCATGGGAGCCCTACGATAGTTCCCGATGCCCAAGCGCCCCCGCGGCTACCGGCCGCCGCCCGGATCCCGGCGCCCGACGCGCGCCCGCCACGAGCCCTTCGAGCGCCTCGTGGAGCGAGCGCTCGCCCGGATCCCGCCGCCCTTCGCCGACGTCCTCGACGAGGTCGCAGTCGTCATCGCCGACGAGCCGACCGCCGAGGAACTGCTCGAGAACGACCTCCAGCCGGGCGATGCCCCCTATGGCCTGTACGACGGTGTGCCGCGGACCGAATGGGGCGCCGATTGGGCGACGGTGCCCAACAGGATCACGCTGTATCGGCTGCCGCTCGAAGAGGACTTCCCGGACCCGCTCGACCTGGAGGACGAGGTCCGGGAGACCGTGATCCACGAGCTTGCCCATCACCTGGGCATCGACGACGAGCGCCTGCAGGAGCTGGGGCACGAGTAAGCGGCCGGCGTCCGGCCGCCTCCGCGTGCCCTTCAGACGGTGGCGCGGTCGATCGCCAGCGGCACCGGGTTGGGCAGCTCGGTCCATTCGTCCCGGACGTCGGCCCGGAAGACCACCAGGGCGTCGGTCGTCTCGAGCGGCGTGAGCGGCCCGTGCCACAGGCCTGCCGGGATCAGGACCGCCGTGCCCGGCGCGACCACGAACGACCGAACCGTGGCGGGATCGAATGACGCCACGTCGGTCCAGCCGGGAAGGAGCGACAGGATCCATGGCTCACGGAAGCTCACCGTCAGCTGCGGGCTGTTCGGGTGGACCTCGACGAAGTTGAGCAGGGCCGGCTTGCCCGGAATGGTCAACTCGCGCGCGACGACCTCGCTGCTGTAGCGCTCCCGAGCGTAGTTCGACCACTCCTCAACCAGGTCGGCGCGCGCGCCGGCGGATGCGGGCGCCAGCACCTCCACGCCGTACGGCGCGGCCCCGCCCGCATCGATGTCCTGAACCCGGATCGCCAGCACGCTTCCCTCCTGTCAGTCGCTGTTGGCGACGATGATGGCGCCTGGAGCCGTCAGCCGGGCAGCACTGCCGCGCCGGCGATCAGCTCCCCAATCGGCTGATCTCCACGTTGCCGCCCGAGAGCACCGCGCAGACTCGCTCCCCGTCGCGCAGCGGCACCCGCCCGAAGAGCAGCGCGCCGAGGGCCGCCGCCCCTGCCGGCTCGACAACCTGCTTGGTCCGCTCGGCCAGGAAGCGCACTCCCGCGAGGATGACGGTGTCGGGTACCCGCACCACCTGGTCCACGTGGCGCTGGACCATCGCCAGCGTCCGATCGCCGGCGAACGGCGCGGCCAGGCCGTCGGCAATGGTCGAGGGCACGAGACCGATGACCTCGCCTGCCGCGAGCGCCCGGAACATGGAGTCAGCGCCCTCCGGCTCCACGCCGATGACCCGAGCCGCCGGCCGGAGCGCCTTGACGGCAGCCGCGATCCCGGAGATGAGGCCGCCGCCGCCGATCCCCACCACCACGACATCCACCCCGGGCAGGTCCTCGACGATCTCAAGGCCGGCCGACCCGTGGCCCGCAATCAGGTCCGCGTCCTCGAACGGGTGCACGTACACCAGACCGCGCTCGTCGCGGACCTTCGCCAGGTGGTCCGCCGTCTCGGCGATGTTCGCCCCGTGCAGGATCACCTCCGCACCGTAGACACGGCACGCATCCACTTTGGAGCGCACCGCGCCCGCGGGCATCGTCACGGTCACCTTCACACCGAACTGGGCTCCCGCCCAGGCGTATGCCTGCGCGGCGTTGCCGGCCGACAGGGTGATCACGCCGCGGGTCCGCTCCTCTTCGGTCAGGCCTGCGATCCGCGCCAGAGCCCCGCGAACCTTGAAGGAACCCGTCTTCTGGAGGTGCTCGGCCTTGAGGTGCAGTCGACCGTCGCCCGGGCGTACCCCCCGTCGCCCTCGTGACGATGGACGCCGCGGTCGCGGAACCCAGCATCGGGGTCCGATGGATGCGCCCGGCAAGCACGACGCGCGCGGCGAGGATCCGCTCGAACGGGATGATCAGGTCAGGCACTGGCCGAGTATCGCAGGGGTCCGCGGTCGTGCCTGCGCAGGTACGATGAGGGCCCTGACTCGCTGCGACCCTGTCAGCGGCACCCCGCTGGAGACACGACCATGCCGGGCTTCACGCCGTTCAACAGCAACTACTCCGACCTGTCCGACGAGAACGGCTACCAATTCGAATTCCGCTGCGACATCTGCGGCTCCGGGTACCGCAGCGAGTTCATCCGCTCCAACCTCGGGACCGCGGGCAACCTGCTGAGCGGCGCCGGCAACCTGCTCGGCGGGTTCTTCGGCAGCGCATCCCGCGTGGCCGATACGGCGCGCGACATCACCGATCGAGGCGCCCGGGACGAGGCGCTCAAGAAGGCGTCCGCCGACCTCCAGCACCACTTCACCCGCTGTCCGCGCAGCAACCAATGGGTGGACGAGACCTGCTGGAACGAGGAGCGCGGGCTGTGCATCAACTGCGCGCCCAAGCTCGCGGCGGAGATGGAGGCCGCCCGGTCGGCGGTCGAACTCCAGCAGATGCGCGAGCAGATGCAGGCACAGACGGTCTTCGCGGGCGACACGTCAACACGAGCGACGGTCTGCACGAACTGCGAGGGCGAGACCGTCTCGGCGGACGTGTACCTGCTCACCGACGTCCGCCCGGCCCTGCTGCCGCTGCCCGCTTTCGCCGGCCTGCGCGTGGACTTCGACCAGCAGGCGAGCGAACTGCTCCTCGCCGACCTGCGCAGCGACAAGGGCATGGAGTGGGTGCCGCAGGAAGCCTGGCTGACCAAGATCGGCATCGACGTGGACGCCAGCACGCTCACGTATGACCTTGCGGTGGACGCGAGCGGCTTCGGCCGGCCGTCGGTCGTGGACGCAGGCTTCGTCCTGCCGGACGTCTCCGGAGAGCGCGGGTCCATCCCCACCGGCGACATCGTGCGCTGGTTCGGCGGCCTCGGCTTCGTCGCGGTCGGCCTCGGCTTCGTCGCATGGCTGATGCGCGCCCGCCCGTCGCCCGGCAACGCGGCGTGAACGACGCCCGGCGCCGGCTGACGGTGGTGGCCGGCGTGCTCGCCGCGCTGACCCTGTTCGTGGCCGTGGCGGCCGCGTCGGAGCTCGGGTCGGGCCAGATCACCGTGGACATCCGGATCCACCACAGCCGGTACGAGCCGTCGGTGCTGACGGTCCCGCTCGGCCGCCCGATCCGCTTCGTGTTCCACAACGAGGACCCGATCGAGCACGAGTGGATCGTGGGCGATGCCCAGGTCCACGAGGCGCACCGGACCGGCACCGAGCAGCGCCACGGCGAGCGCCCGACGGAAGTCTCCATCCCGGCGCTGGGCACGGTCACGACCATCGTGACCTTCCCGGCCTCGGGTCCCCTCCTCTACATCTGCCACCTCCCCGGCCATGAGGCGTACGGCATGGCGGGGACGCTCACGATCCGGTAGCCGCCGCGGCCAGGCAGAGGCCGTGCGCCGCTCCGGTGTCGCCCTGCCAGCCCGT
>VGPE01000165.1 GCA_016875645.1 Chloroflexota bacterium | reverse complement strand
CGCCGGTCTCCTGCTGACCGCCGAGTCACCCGGCGGGGTGCCGGCGCCCGGCACGGGCGGCACGCCCAACGGCGCGGGCCCCGGCGCCACTCCGATCACCATCAACGTGGCGCAGGTTGCGTGGCTGAGGCCGAACCTCTCCGGCGGCTACAGCCTCAACCTCGCACGAGTGGACCAGGTCTGCCCGGGCGACGCACGCCATGGCTGCGCACGCATCGAGGGGACCGAAGAGCAGTCGCTGCCCTCGTTCGCCAATCAGCCAGCGGCCGTCGTCCGCTCGCCGTCGAAGGCGCAGCTGATCGTGGTGGATCGTTCTGCCAGGACCGGTGGGGGCAGCGTCTACGTTGTGGCGATGCCCGCCGCAATCGAGCCGCCGGGCACTGCCGTTGGGCCGTCGGGCTCTGCCGTGGAGCCGCCCGTGACGCCCGTCTCCGAGCCGCCGGCGCCGCCGGAACCGACGACCGCGGTGACGCCGGAGCCCACGCCGGATGCGACGCCGGATGCGACGCAGGAACCGACGACGGCGGTGACCCCCGAGGCGACCCCGGTGCCGACGCTGGTGGCGACCCTCGTTCCGACACCCGAGGCGACGCCGGTGGCGTCACCCGAGGCGACCCCGGAGGCGACCCCCGAGCCCAGCGCCCAGCTTTCGCCCGAACCCTCGATTGCCGCAACCGTGGCCATCATCAACAACGTCGTGGTCGTCGGCGAAAGCGCCGCGTACTCGGCGGATGGATCGATGTTCGCGTTCTCCGCCCGCCCGGCGGCCGGCAGTCACGGCCCGGACATCTACGTCTGGCGCGTCGGCGAGCCCGAGGCCCGGCCGGTCACCTTCGACCACGCATCGATCTTCTCGGGTTGGGCCGGAAACCTCATCATCGGGAGCCGCGCCGCGTTCGCACCCGGTGCGCCGCTCGAGTCGCCGGCGCAGGATCCGAGCGAGGAACGCGGGCCGTCGCCGGAGGCCTCGCCCAGCGCGTCCGCGGTCGCCGGCCCGGCCCGGGGCGGCTTCGCGGCCGAGGCCCAGCCTGCACTCCCCCAGGGTGGCATCGCGGAGATCGAGGCGGTGCGAGCGCTGCTGACCCCGCTGTTCGCGGCGTTCTCCGAAGCGGCCGCCTCGCAGCCCTCTCCCGACCCGTCCTCGGAGCCGCCGGCGTCGCCGGGGATCCAGGAGCCCGCCGGCGCGCCGGGTGACGCGATCGAATCGGCGGTTCCCGTGTCCTTTTTCATCGACCCCGCGACCGGGTCTGAAACCGTCCTTGCCGCCACCCCGGCGTGGCGGCCCGTCGTCGACCCGACGGGCCGGTTCGTGGTGTTCTGGAGCGGCACCCTGCGCTATGACCCTTCGTCGCTGTCCTGGTGGCCGGGCTCCGGCCGGCTCTACCTCGCATCGTGGCAGGCGTTCTCGAGCACCGCCGCGGCGGAGGTTCCCATGGTGCCGCTCTTCGGTGACGGCCGCGATCGTGCGCCCACGGGCGAGTGGGACGCGCGCTGGGACGATCTCGGCGACCACCTTGCGCTATGGGCGGCCGACCCGGCCGATCCGACGATCGGGCGCTTGAGCCTCCTGGCGCTCGATCCGAGCGCGGTGGCCGTGTCATCCCCGGCTGTCCTCCTGCACGACGAACCCGCGCTGCCGGGTGTTTCCATCGGGTCGAGCCACCTCGCCTGGGCGACTCCGCCCGGCCAGGACGGCGAGGGAAGCCGGGTCCAGGTCCTCGCGTGGAGTGGTGAGCACGCCGGTCAGATCGTGGGCGAACCGGCCAGCGGCGACGACGCGATCATCGTCGTGCGATAGCTGCGGCTGGCCGCGAACGATCGATCGCTGCCAGCCGGCGTCCGGCTTCCCCGGTGGCGCTCCGCGTCGGAGTGCGGCGGGTATCCTTCCGGCGATGAGCGGCCGCCAGATCATGACCGCCGAGGAGATTCGGCGCGCAACGATCCGCATCAGCCATGAGATCGTTGAGAAGCACGCGGGGACCGAAGGGCTCGCGCTCGTCGGGATCCAGCGGCGCGGCGTTCCGCTGGCCGGCCGGATCGCGGCCGCCATCGCCGAGCACGAGGGCGTGCTGCTGCCCGTCGGCGCGCTCGACATCACCTTCTACCGCGACGACCTCTCGCTGATCGCGCAGCAGCCCCTCGTCAAGGGCACGGATCTGCCGTTCGATCTCAACGGTGCCACGATCGTGCTCGTCGACGACGTGCTCTACACGGGCCGCACGATCCGCGCGGCGATGGACGCCCTGATCGACTTCGGGCGGCCGCGCGCGATCCGCCTCGCCGTCCTCGTGGATCGGGGCCACCGCGAACTTCCGATCCGTGCCGACCACGTCGGCAAGAACGTCCCCACCTCACGCGAGGAACTGGTGCGCGTCCACCTCGCCGAAACCGACGGCGGCGATGGCGTCGAGATCGAGCGTCCGACACCGGCGCTCGCGGCAGCGGGGTGACCGCGCTCGGGCTCGCAGTTCGACCCCGCGCGGCCCTCGCCGATCGATCGTGAGTCTGACCATCGAACCAGCCGGCACGTCCGCAGCAGAGGCCTCCCTGCCGGCGCCGCGCTGGCGCCATCGACACCTGCTCGACCTCGATGGCCTGGACTGGTCGGAGATCGAGGTGCTCCTGCGCACCGCCGAGGACATGCGAGGCGTCCTCGCCCGGCCGATCGCGCGGGTCCCGGCCCTGCGCGGCCGCACCGTGACGATCCTGTTCTACGAGGCCTCAACTCGCACCCGGGTCTCGTTCGAGGTCGCTGCGAAGAATCTCTCCGCCGACGTGGTGAACATCACGGCCTCCGCCAGCTCGGTGTCCAAGGGCGAATCGCTGGTGGACACCGTCCGCACCATCGAATCGCTCGGGGCCAACATGCTCGTGATGCGGCACGCGACCTCGGGCGCGCCGTACCTCGCCGCCGAGACGTTCTCCGGCAGCGTGGTCAATGGCGGCGACGGTTGGCACGCGCATCCGAGCCAGGGACTGCTGGACCTCTTCACGATGCGTCGCCACCTGGGCGACCTGCGCGGGCGCAAGGTGGCGATCGTCGGCGACATCCTCCACTCGCGCGTGGCTCGCTCCAACATCTGGGCGCTGACAGCCGCTGGTGCGGAGCTCTGGCTGTGCGGGCCGGCCACGCTGTTGCGCGGCTTCGAGGCGTGGGCGGGGTCGTGGCGAGGCACTGCGGGCGGCCCGGACGGACGGAAGGGGTTCGTGGTGACGTCGGACCTGCGTGCGGCGCTGCGGGACGCCGACGTGGTCATGACGCTCCGCATCCAGCGTGAGCGACAGGCCGGCGGCCTGCTGCCGTCCCTCCGCGAGTACGCGGCCCGGTTCGGAATCACGCGCGAGCGCCTGCGGGGCGCCAGGCCCGACGCGCTGGTGATGCACCCGGGCCCCATGAACGAGGGCGTGGAGATCGCGCCAGATGTGGCCGTCGGCTCCGGCTCGGTCATCAGCGAACAGGTCCGCAACGGCGTCGCCGTCCGGATGGCGATCCTCCACCTGCTGTCGGGGACCCTCGCGGGCAGTACTGCACCGGTCGAGGGCACGGCCCGTGGCTGAAGTCGAAGCGGTCGTCGCCCCCGGGGAGACCATCGCGGAACTCGACGTGACGCGCGCCTGGCTGATCGACCCGGCCAGCGGGCGGGAAGGCCCCGGCGAGATCGTCGTCGAGGAGGGCCGGGTCGGAGCCGTCACCTGGCTCGATGGCACCGAAGCCGACGGCATCGCGCCCGACGGCGTGATCGTCGCACCGGGCTTCGTCGACCTGCATGCGCACTTCCGGGAGCCCGGGTTCGAGCAGGCCGAGACCATCGCAACCGGGTCGGCGGCGGCGGCGCACGGTGGGTTCACCACCGTCTGCCTGATGCCGAACACGCGGCCCGCGATCGACGAGGCGGCGGTGCTGGTGGCCGTCGGGCAGGCCGCGGCGGCCAGCGGTTCACCCGTCCGCGTGCTGGCCTACGGCGCCGTCACCCACGGTCGCGCGGGCGAGGAACTGGCAGCCCTCGGCGAACTGGCGGACGCCGGCGCGATCGGCTTCTCCGACGACGGGTCGCCCGTCCGGTCCGCGGGAGTGTTGCGCAACGCGCTGCTCTACGCGGCGATGCTCGATCTGCCGATCGTCGACCACCCAGAGGAGCAGGGGCTCACCGGCGGCGCCGAGGCCAATGAAGGCCTGGTGGCCACGGTCCTGGGGCTCAAGGGCTGGCCGGCGGCAGCCGAGGCGGCGGCCGTGGCCCGCGACATCGCGGTCCTCGCCGACGTGGTCGCGACCGAACCGCGCGCCCGCCTCCACCTGACCCACCTCTCCGTCGCCGAATCGATCGACCTCGTGCGACGCGCCAAGGCGGCCGGGCTGCCCGTGACCTGCGACGTCACGCCCCACCACCTCGCGCTCACCGACGAGTGGATCGCGGGCGCCCGTCGATACGCGTGGCAGGCCGAAGGCGTCAACCCCGATCCGTGGCGCGATCGCGCGCTCGTCGCGGGCCCCTTCGACACCTCGCTCCGGGTGAACCCGCCCCTGCGCCGGCCCGCGGACGTCATGGCCTGCCTGGCCGGGCTGCGCGATGGCACCGTTGACGCCATCGCGACGGACCATGCCCCCCACACCCGCGTGGACAAGGACGTGGAGTTCGGCCTGGCCGCCAACGGGATCAGCGGCATCGAGACCGCGCTGGGCCTCCTGCTCGAGGCGGTGGCGGCAGGCCAGGTGCCGCTGGGTCGCGTGATCGCTGCGCTCACGGTCGGGCCGGCGCGGATCCTGGGGTCGCGGCTGCCGGCGCCCATCGGCCTCAACGAAGGTGCGCCCGCGGACCTGATGATCTTCGACGCGGGAGACCGCTGGGAGGTCAACGAGACGAGCCTGCGCTCGCTGGGCCACAACTCGCCGCTGCTGGGCCGGGCGCTGCCGGGCCGGGTGCTGCTGACGGTCGCGGCCGGGCGGGTGGCCTACCTCGACGAGGCCGACCCGGACCGGGACTGATCACGCCGGTCAGCCCCGCGTCGCCGGTGGCGCAGGAACAGGTGGTCGTCGCCGCGATGGACCGAGACCAGGTCGAGCCAGCGGCCCGCGCCGGCCGCGGCGGCGAACCCCTCCACGAAGCCGAGCCGGTCCGTCTCGTGGCTGCGGCCCATGACCTGTGGCGCCAGCGTCAGGAACAGCTCGTCGACGAGATCGGCCGCCACCAGGTTGGCCAGCAGATGCGGCCCGCCCTCGCAGAGCGCCAGCGCGGCGTGCTCGGCTCGCAGGACGTCCACCACGGCCGCCGGCGCGACGCGCATATCGCCGCCCGCATCGACCACCTGGACGTGCGCCGCCAGCCCGAGGTCCGCGAGGTGCCGCGCCCCACGGGCCGTGGTGAGGACCACGACCGGAACGTCCGGCGCGGAGAGGGCGGGGTGCGCGGGATCGACGTCGCCGGTCGCGGTCACGACCACGGTGGTCGGCTGGGGTGCCAGGCCCAGTGCCCCCCGCCAGGCCTCGTAGTCGGCGGCGTGCGCGCGATTCACCCGGCGGGGAGTCCACTCGTGAGCCGGAGCATGCCGCACGGTGCCGGCACCGACCACGATCGCATCGGCGAGTGAACGCAGCAGGCCCATCACGAACCGGTCGGGCTCGAACCAGCCGCTGATCTCGCCGCCTCCTGAGCCGTCGGCCATGGCGACCACGCCGTCGAGGCTTGCGACGAAGTTCGCCACGATCGTCGGCCGGTTTGGGTGCAGCGGGATGGCGAGGCGGGAGCCGTAGCGCGTGGCGAGCGCCGGCGGCAGGGCGCCGCCGCGCATGCGTCCCGTGACGGCGGTATCAGTCGCTTCGGGCCGGGTCCAGAGCGGTTCCAGGGCGAGCCCGCGGCCCGTCGAGCGATCGGGCGTCATCGGCGCCCATAATGGCACCGATGCGCGGGGGGCGCCCGAGCGTTGTGACCCGGGCGGTGATGCTGGCCGCGACATGGAGGCTCACCCGGCGGATCGAACGCCAGGCACACCGCGGCGGTGAGGGCGAGGGCCACCTGGCCCGCGGTCACGTATCGTTCCCCGTCGTGGCCAGCGACGACCCGACCCCTCGCCGAACGCGCCCACCAGCGACCGGACCCATCCAGTACAGGGGCGCCGACCTGGAGCCCGACCGCGGCCCGGGCCTGGGCTGCTTCCGGTTCCAGTTGATCGTCCTGGCGGCGCTGATCGTGCTGACACCGCTCAGCGTCGCCTGGCAGTGGCCGGCCGAGGTCAGCGCGATCCTGCTGTTCGCGGTGATCGTTTTGCTGCTGGTCGCGGGCCAGACGATCATCTTCCTGCTGCGCCTCGTCGCCGCGGACCGCCGGAGCCGCCGCCGGCCCTTGGGCAGCGCGACCAGGACGGTGGGTGAACTGGAGGACGAGCGGCGGGCGGCGCGCGAGGCAGGGGAGCCGCTCGCGCCCGGGTCCGGCGCAACGCGTCCGGGGTCCGCGCGCGGTGCCCCGGCGGCCGGCGAAGGCCCGGAC
>VGPE01000164.1 GCA_016875645.1 Chloroflexota bacterium | reverse complement strand
CGGCACCCACCGCGACGGCAGCGACACAGCCGGACCTCACGACCACCAGCTACGCCCCATCACCAGCCGGCAAGACCGGCGGCACAGTCGTGGTCTCGGAGTGGCAATTCCCCGACACGCTCGTCGGCACCTACTACGCACAGAACTTCACGTCCGTCGAAGCAGCTGCGGCCTTCCACCTTGGACTGCTCGATCTGACGCACGACCTCAAGTACCGGCCCGCGCTGGCGTCGAACGTCCCGACCGTCGGCAATGGCGACGTGATCCTCGAGGGCGGCGGCATGGCTGTCACCTGGCGCCTCAAGGAGGGCATGAAGTGGTCCGATGGCCAGGCCATCGACTGCGACGACCTCATCGCCACCTGGAAATGGAATATGGATCCCGGCCAGACCGGTCTCGTCTACGGGACGACCGGCTGGGAGGACATCACCGCGATCGACGGCGCCGGCACCACGACCTGCGTGATGCGGTTCAGCAAGCTGTACTCGGGCTACCTAGCGCTGGTCACCGCGGTCTTCCCCGAGCACTACATCACGACGATCCCGGTCGTCGATGCCCCCAACAAGCTGTACCCGATGTCGGATCCCACCTCGGGCGTCTACAGCGGCCCCTACATCCCGACCGAGGTCCGCACTGACGCCCAGATCACCCTGGTTCCGAACCCGAACTGGGAGACGATCGGCGGCCACGCCCCGTACCTCGACGGCGTGATCTGGAAGTACTACGGCGACGCGGCGGCCATGGTTGCCGGCTATCGCGCCGGTGAGACCGACGTTACCGTCAACCTCAATGACGCCGACCTGCCATCCCTTTCGGATCTGCCGCAGGAGCAGGTCAGCACTCGCGCCAGCCTGCAGTACGAGCTGCACGCCTACAACAACAAGCGTATCGCCGAGAAGTTCGGCGAGGACTACAAGACCATCATCAAGGCCCTCCAGAAGGCGACCGACCGCGATGCCATCGCCGCCGGACTGCTGGCTGGTACGGTCAAGCCGACCAACAACTTCGTCTCGCCGCTGACCTGGTACTACCAGCAGCTCGACGTCCCGACCGCGGCCGATCCGGCTGGCGCAATGGCGATGCTCGAGGCGGCCGGCTGGGTCGCCGGCGCCGATGGGGTTCGCGTGAAGAACGGTGTCCGTCTCGAGCTCGACTACTGCACGACGACCCGTCAGGTCCGCGTGGACACGCTGGCGTTGGTCGCGTCGCAACTCAAGGCCGTCGGCGTGCTTGCCAACGTCAGCCCCGTCCCGGCCCTGCCGGACCTCTTCGGGGGCTGGAACGAGGTCGCGGCCGACACCAAGTGCAACCTGATCCGCGGCAACTTCGACGTGGGCGAGTTCGCCTACATCTCGCCGCTCAACCCGCTCGGGGCCTTCAATGTCTACCACACCACGGGCATCCCGGATCCGGAGCCCCACCAGGGCCAGAACGTGACCCGGATCAGCCTGCCGGAGCTGGATGCGGCCTACGAAGCCGTCCGCGACAACGTGGACTTCGCGATCGTTCGCGATGCGATGGCCACGGTCCAGGAGATCTATGGCGGCGACGCCAACACCTTCGAGCTTCCGCTCTACAACCGGACCGACGTGAACCTCGTGTCACCGAAGGTCAGGAACCACACCGGCAACCCGTCGAACGCCTCGGCGTTCTGGAACATCGGCGACTGGTGGCTCGGCGAGTAATCTCGCCGCACCGCTGAATTGAGGGGGCTGCGGGGCCATCCGGTCCCGCAGCCCTTCCTCATACGCCGCAGACTGGGACGACACGATGATCAAGTACATCATCCGACGGGCCCTCCAGGCGATCCCGGTTCTCCTCGGCATCTCGCTGGTCACGTACTTCATCCTGCTCATTGCACCGGGCGGTCCGACCGGCCGCTTCGCGCAGAACCCCAACATCACCGCTGCCCAGATCGAGGCGTTCAAGCGCCGCTGGGGCCTGGACCAGCCGATCCCCATCCAGTACTGCCGCTGGCTCGGGGTCTGCGGCGACAAGCCGTTCCTCATCAACGCGCTGCCGGGTGGCACCTTCGAGTTGGCCGGCCTCAAGATCGACCTGCCGGGCGGCGACAACGGCATCCTGCATGGCGACTTCGGGTACTCGATCACCGATGGCCGGCCGGTCGTCGACGTCATCGCCGAGCGTCTCCCGCCCACGCTGATCCTGTCGGGGACGGCGTGGGTGATCTGGATCATCATCGCGTTCCTGGCCGGGATGTATGCGGCCGTGAGGTGCTATTCGCTGTTCGACTCGGCGCTCACGATCTTCAACTACGTCGGCTTCTCGCTGCCCACCTTCTGGCTGGGCATCGTCCTGATCCAGCTCTTCTCGGCGCCACCTCTCAAGTGGTTCCCCGTGGGCGGGATGTGGACGACGCGGACCGTGCCGCCCTTCGGCACCGAGCGCTATTGGGACTTCTTCTGGGCGCAGCCGTTCACGGCGCTGTACGACCTCGGCACGCACCTGGTGCTCCCGGTAGTCACCCTGGTCGTGGTCAACATCGCCTTCGATTCGCGCTTCGTCCGCGCGAGCATGCTCGACGCCCTGGGCCAGGACTTCGTGAAGACGGCGCGGGCCAAGGGCGTGCCCGAGCGGAGAGTGGTGTTCAAGCACGCGTTGCGCAACGCAATGCTGCCGGTCGTGACGAACATCGGCCTGGAGATCCCGTTCCTGTTCACGGGGGCCGTGGTGACCGAGACGATCTTCTCGTGGCCGGGGATGGGCCGCGAGTTCATCAACGCCGTCGGCCACTTCGACTACCCGGTGCTGATGGGGATTCTGCTCATCACCTCGGTCTTCGTGGTGTTCGCCAACCTGCTCGCGGACGTCGTCTATGTGATCGTCGATCCACGCGTGAAGTTCGACTAGCGGGCCCGGATGGACACGACGCGCGCGACGGACCTGGCGGGGCCCGAATCCGCCGGCCCCGCGCCCGACTACGAGGTCGGGCTGGTTTCGCTCAACCAGTGGCAGATCGCCTGGCGGCGCTTCCGGCGCCACAAGCTGGCGATGTTCGGGGCGTTCCTGTTCCTGGGCATCGTGGCAGCAGCGATCGCGCTGCCCTTCATCTGGCCCTTCGACTTCTACACGATCCCCACGCCGAAGCCAAACTGTCGCATCGGCTGCCCGCCGAACCCCGACAACATCTTCGGCACGACCGGTGGCCTTCAGCGCGACGTCTTCACCCTGGTGGTCAACGGCGCCCGCGTCTCGCTTGCCATCGGGTTGGGCGCGGCCCTGTTCGGGGCGATCATCGGCTCGATCGTGGGCGGCGTCGCCGGCTACTTCGGCGGCTGGGTCGACAACCTGCTCATGCGCATCGTGGACGCGCTGCTCAGCCTCCCGCTGCTGTTCGTCATCCTCGTCATCGCGAGGTTCCTCGGCAGCGGCAACTGGCTCCTGATCATGGTCGTGTTCGCGGCGTTCGGCTGGCCGGGCGTGGCCCGCCTCGTACGCTCGCTGTTCCTGACGCTCCGGAACGAGGTCTTCGTGGAGGCGGCGCGGGCGGTCGGCGTCAGCAGCACGCGGATCATCTTCCGCCATATCCTGCCCAACGCGGTCAGCCCCATCATCGTGGCTTCCACGCTGGCGGTCGCGGGCGTCATCGTCGGTGAGGCATTCGTGAGCTTTCTTGGGTTCGGCGTGGATGTGACGACCCCCACCTGGGCAACGCCCTCTCGAACGCGCTGACGTTCATCCCCCAGGGCAACTGGTGGTGGCCGCTCTTCCCGGGCCTCGCCATCGTCCTCACCGTGCTGGGGATCAACTTCATGGGTGACGGCCTCCGCGACGCCCTCGACCCGCGGAGCAAGTATTGAGCCGCCTCGAGGCCGCGCAGGAGCGACGGGCGGAGGCGGGCGTTCCCGGCTCCGGGCCGCCGCAGGCCTCCGATGTGCTGCTGGAGGTGCGGAATCTGCGCACCTACTTTCACGTCATGGACGGCACCGTCCGAGCCGTGGACGGGGTGGACTTCAAGATCAACCGCGGCGGGACGCTGGGTCTCGTGGGCGAGTCCGGGTGCGGCAAGAGCGTCACCGCGCACGCGATCATGCGCCTCATCGAGACACCCCCGGGCGAGATCGCCGAGGGCGAGATCTGGTTCGACGGCCGTGACCTCCTCACGCTGTCTGACGAGGAGATGCGCGAGATCCGCGGCGGCGACATCGCGATGATCTTCCAGGAGCCGATGACCAGCCTGAACCCTGTCTTCACGGTCGGCGACCAGATCTCCGAGGCGGTGCGGCTCCACCAGAAGGTGTCAGCCAGGGAGGCCCGCGACCGGGCGATCGAGTCGCTGCGCCTGGTGGGGCTCTCGGCGCCCGAGCGACGGGTGCGCCAGTACCCCCACGAGCTGTCCGGTGGCATGCGCCAGCGTGTCCTGATCGCCATGGCGCTCTCCTGCAGCCCGAAGCTCCTCATCGCCGACGAACCGACGACCGCCCTCGATGTGACCATCCAGGCCCAGATCCTGGAACTCATCAACGACGTGCAGGCTCAGACCGGGACCGCCCTGCTGCTCATCACCCACGACCTCGCCGTGGTGGCCGAGACGGTCCAGACGCTGGCCGTGATGTATGCAGGTCGGATCGTCGAGACCGGCAGCGTCGAAGAGGTCCTCCTCAACCCGAGGATGCCCTACACGCAGGGATTGCTCAATTCGATCCCGGGTGAGAAGAAGCGCGGCAAGGCCCTCTCGGCGATCGAGGGCGTGGTGCCCAGTCCCTTCCGGATGCCGCCCGGCTGCAAGTTCCAGCCGCGCTGCCCGCACCAATGGGAGCGCTGCACGATGGAGCCCGACCTCCTCGAAGTGGGCCGTTCCGAACGTCGGGCACGGTGCTGGCTCCAGGCGCCCGGAGAGATCGAACGCCGGCGGACCTACGACCTGGCCGCCGCCGCGACCGTCCGTGACGTCATTGGCTGAGCAGCCGCCTCCGCACCGCGATCACGCTTCCCCCGTCGAGGGGCAAGCTGTACCGGCCGCTGCCGACCTGTTGACGGCGCCTGCCGGGAAGGTTTCGCGGACCGTCTCGGACGAGGTGCTCATCGAGGTCCGCAACGTCAGGAAGTACTTCCCGATCATGGGCGGCATCCTGCGCCGCCAGGTCGGTCAGGTCCGTGCCGTGGACGACGTCAGCATCGAGATCCGGCGCGGCGAGACCATGGGCCTCGTGGGCGAGTCGGGCTGCGGCAAGACCACCCTCGGCCGGACGATCCTGCGCCTGGTGCCGCCGACAGCGGGCGCGATCCGCTTTCGCGATGTGGACGTGTTGGCCCTCAAGGGCGACGATCTCAAGCGGATGCGCCGGCGGATGCAGATCATCTTCCAGGACCCGGTCGCGTCGCTGAACCCGCGCATGCCCGTCAGCGACATCATCGGCGAGGGACTGCTCGCCCAGGCCGACCGCGAGAACGGCTGGGGAAGCCGGCCAGTCCGTGACGGGCGGGTGGGGGACTATCTCGAGGCCGTTGGCCTCAGGCGGTCCTACGCGCGGCGCTACCCCCACGAGTTCTCGGGCGGACAGCGCCAGCGCATCGGCATCGCGCGCGCGCTGGCCCTCGACCCGGAGTTCATCGTGTGCGACGAGCCGGTGTCGGCCCTCGACGTGTCGATCCAGTCCCAGATCCTCAATGTCCTCGTCGACCTGCGCGAGCGGTTCCGCCTCACCTACCTGTTCGTGGCCCACAACCTCTCGGTCATCGAGTACATCTCGGACCGCGTCGGCGTGATGTACCTCGGCAAACTGGTCGAGCTTGCCGATGTCGACGTCCTCTACGCGAAGCCGCGCCACCCGTACACGATCGCGCTGCTTTCGGCCGTGCCCGACCCCGACCCGCGCATCCGCAAGAAGCGCCTCGTGCTCTCGGGTGACGTTCCGTCGCCTGCCAACCCGCCGTCAGGTTGCCGGTTCCATACCCGCTGCTGGCTTCGGGAGCGACTGGGCAACCCTGAGAACTGCGCCACCGATGATCCGGCGTTCCGCGACATCGGCGGCGGTCACCGGGTGGCCTGCCACTGGGCAGACGAGATCACGGACGCAACGGTCGCCCAGTTCGTGCCCAGGGTCGGGCGGCGACTCGACGAAGTCCGGGCGGCCGCCGCTCCCGCGCCGGGTGCCCCGCCCCCGACCGCATCCGTTGCGCCGCCGGCCAGTCCGCCGATCGGCCGACCGACGTCCGGCTGAGGCCCAGCGCCGGGTTCGCCACGCTGCCATCGGAAGGCTAGACTCCCCCGCGTGACGCCGCTGCGGATTGCGCTCGCCCAGCTCGCGCCCCAACTCGGCCGCCTCGAAGAGAACCTCGCCCAGCACGTTGACCTGCTCACCCAGGCACGCGCTCGCGGCGCCGGTCTCGTGGTTTTCCCGGAACTCGGGCTGACGGGCTACCTGCTCCAGGACCTGGCCGCTGAGGTCGCGATGCGTCTCGACGACCCGCGCCTCGAACGACTGGTCGCTGCCACGCACGGCCTGGCCACCGTGGCCTCGTTCGTGGAGGAGTCGGGCGA
>VGPE01000163.1 GCA_016875645.1 Chloroflexota bacterium | reverse complement strand
CGTGCTGCTGGACCTCATCCGGCCGACATCCGGCCGGGCTGCCGTCTTCGGGATCGGCACGACCGCCGATCCGGTCGCGATCCACCGCCGCGTCGGGTACCTGCCGGGGGAGTTCGGCCTGTACGACCGCCTGACCGGCGCCGACACGATGGAGTACTTCGCCAACCTGCGCGGCAACGTCGACGCCGCCTACGTCCGCGCGCTCGTGGAGCGCCTGGACTTCGACCCGAGCCGCCCCTTCCGCGAGTACTCCAAGGGCAACAAGCAGAAGCTGGGTTTGATCGTCGCCCTCCAGCACGAGCCGGAGCTGCTGATCCTCGATGAGCCAACGTCCGGCCTGGACCCGCTCATCCAGCAGGAGTTCTTCGCGCTGGTCCGCGAGGCGAAGGCCGCCGGGCGCACGGTCTTCCTCTCCAGCCACATCATCAGCGAGGTGGAGCGGACATGCGACCGTGCCGCGATCATCCGCGACGGGCGGCTGGTGCGCGTGGACCGGGTGTCCGCCCTGCGCGAGCTTGCCGTGCACCACGTGGAGCTGCGATTCAGCGGGCCGGCGCCGCTGGCGCCCTTCTCCGCCCTGCTCGGCGTGCAGAACCTGGCCGCCGAGGACGGCGTGCTGCGCATGCAGGTCAGTGGACCCATCGCCCCGATCGTGCGCGCGGCGGGCCAGTACGACCTGATCGACTTCGTGAGCCGCGAACCGAACCTCGAAGAGGTCTTCCTGGCCGAATACGGCCACGGCGCCCCGTCCGCCACCGAGCCAGCGTCGCGATCCGATGGCCGCTGAGGCCGGGGTCTCCGCCGGGGCGGCAGCGGTTGCCCGCCGGATCGCGGAGCACGGCCCCCTCGAGCGGTTCTATGGCTTCGGGACGGTCTTCGCAAAGGGCCTGCGGGACAGCCGCTGGGCGGTGCTGGGCGCAGGGCTCGGGCTCGGCCTGCTTGCCTTCTTCACGGCGAGCCAGGTCGCGATCCAGTTCCCGACCGCGGCCGACCGACTGGGTCTGGTCGCCACGTCGCGCGAGCTGCCGGCCGTCCTCGTCGGGATGCTGGGCGACCCGATCAACGTGGACCGCCTGGGCGGCTTCCTCTCGTGGCGTGTGACGAACTTCCTGCCGATCATCCTGGGGCTCTGGTCGGTGCTTGCCCTGTCCGGAACGCTCGCGTCCGAGGCGCGGCGCGGCAGCCTGGATTTCCTGGGCGTGACGCCGTTGAGTCGGGTCCGTATCGCCGTGTCCAAGGTGGGGGTCCACCTCGCCGGCCTGGCCATCGCGGCGCTCCTGCTGACAGTCCTCACGTGGCTCAGCGGAACTGTGTGGGCGCGGCTGCCCGGGGACGACATCGGGCTGCTGGACAGCCTGTCGCACTTCGGCGGGCTGACGCTCGCGGCCCTGGTCCCGGGCGCGCTGGCGTTTTCGCTCGCCCCGGCGCTCGGGCGCACCGCAGCGGCCGGCCTCGGCGTCGTCGCGCTGTTCGCGGCCTACATCATCAACTCGTACGCGTCGCTCGTGCCGGCGCTCGACGCCATCCGCGGCGCCTCCTGGTTCGGCTGGACCGCCGGTCACCGGCCGTTGGCAGGGGTGTCAGACTCGATCCCCGTCGTCGTCGTGGGCATCCTTGCGGGCGCGCTCCTGGTCGCCGGCGTGCTGGCATTCGTCCGGCGGGACGTCGGAGGCGCGGTCAACCTGCCCTCGTTCCGGCTCTCCGAGCGGGGCCTCGGCCTGCGCGGGCCCGGCGGCCGATCGTTCGCGGGCCGGATCCCGGCGTCGGTGCTGTGGGGGCTCGGCATCGGGCTCTACGGACTCATCATCGCCTCGTCCGCGCGGACGTTCTCCGACGCGCTCCTCCAGATCCCCGGAATCCAGCGGATGGTCGAGCAGTTCTACCCGGACCTTGATTTCACGTCGTCCGCTGCGTTCCTGCAGTTGGCGTTCATGGGGTTCGGATTGCTCATGCTCGGGCTGGCCGCAGTCGTGCTGGTCAGCGGCTGGACCTCCGACGAACGCGAGCGTCGACTCGACATGGTCCTCTCCGTCCCGCTCGACCGGCGCGAGTGGGCCCTGCGCAGCGGCTTCGGTGCGCTCGCGGCCCTGGCCGTGATGACGATCATCGTCGCACTGCTGCTGGCGGCGGGCGCCGCGCTCGACGGCTCATCGCCGGGCGGTCCATTCGTGGGTGGCGTCGTGGCGGGGATCTACGCGGCTGCCGTCGCCGGCGTGGGCATCGCGGTCGCGGGACTGGTCTCGCCCACCGCCGGAGTCGGCGCGGCAAGCACCCTGGTTGTCGGCTCGTACCTGCTCGACTTCATCGGCAGCGCGCTGCGGCTTCCGGCGATCGTCCTGGACCTCGCTCTGACGCGCCACCTCGGCCGGCCGATGCTGGGCGAGTTCGATGCGATCGGGATCGCGGCCTGCCTGGCGCTCGCGGTGGGCGGTGTGGTGGTCGGCGCGTGGGGCCTGGGGCGGCGTGATCTCGTTTCGTGAATGCTTCAGCGCGCTGCGGCGGCGACCTTGGTCCCCGGCGTGCACCGCGCCCGTCGGCCCGGTGTCAGGTCGGCCAGTCGAGCTCCTCGGTGCACTCGGGACACTCGAAACCGAGGAAGCGGAGCCATTCGACCGCGGCGGGCGGGTCCATGAGTCCTCCGGCCTCCGCCGCGTGCGAGCCCGCGCGAGGGGCGAGGTAGCGGTCCAGGATCACCAGCGCCACATCATCCGGCGGGAATCCGGTTGCACGCGCGACCTCCCGTGCCCAGGCGCTCCCCTGGTCCGACAGCAGCCAGACGGCGGGATCGATCTCGGCGCGCCAGCCGCGCGCGGCAGCCGGCGCGTCCGGGACCACGACCACAGCGACCGAATCCGGATCTTCGTCCCCCGAGGCCTGCGCGAGCTGCCGCGCATACCCGAAGCAGGCGAGGCAGCGCACGCCGTGCGTGATCAGAACGAGAGCCTGCCGCCGCCCGCGGAGCGTCTCGAGCGAGATCGGCTCGCCGTCGACGGTCGGCAGCGTCCGGAGCGGCAGCGATCGCGCCGTGAGGGGTGGGCCAAAGCGCACTGCCGGCGGCGGATCGTGGGGGTGGCCGGCTCGCTCGAGCAGTTCGCCGAGCGCCGTGAGCGTCGGCTCGGAGAGGGTCTCCTGACCGCCGTCCAGGACGATGGTCGGCGTCACCCGCTGGCCGGCGTTGCGAGCCAGGACCTCGCGTTCGGCCT
Organism: Chloroflexota bacterium; assembly: GCA_016875645.1. GTDB lineage: Bacteria > Chloroflexota > Limnocylindria > Limnocylindrales > CSP1-4 > VGPE01. The sequence goes on along the minus strand of VGPE01000163.1, from coordinate 3,316 downwards.
GGGTGGCGGTCTCGATGTTCCGTTCGAGGAACGGGACGCCCAGCCATTCCAGCCGGCTGCGAGTGATCGCCGTGTCCTCGCAGGTGGGGCGCCCGAGCATCGTCAACTGGGCGGGCCTCGTCATCGGCCTACCCTACTCGCCGGCAGTCATGGGTGGGGTCCGGCCGTGCGATCACGCCGCGGTTTCGCCTATGCCGCGGGCGCCACCGCCAGGCTGATGCCGCCGATCACGATCAGCGCCGCACCCGCAAGGCTGGCCACGCCCTCCCGGCGGCTGACCGCCTCGGCCAGCCGGAACGACCCCCAGCCGGACACCAGCACGATCGCGGACTCGCGCAGCGGCGAGACGATCGAGAGCGGTGCCAGCGAATAGGCCGCCAGGATCAGGATGTAGGTGTCCACGGCGAAGAAGCCCGCAACTGCCGCTCGTTTCCATGATGGCGCGGCGGCGGTGCGAGCCGTGCGGTCGACGAACCGGACCCAGAGCGCAAGGCCCCCGGCCGCGACCGGGAACAGGATCGCTGCGAACAGCCACGGCTCGACGATCCGGACGCCCACCCGGTCGATCGTGGAGTAGGTCGCGATCGATACGCCGCACGCGAACGCCCATGGCGCTGCGGCCTCCAGCCGGCGCCCGCTCCGCAGCAGGCGCCAGGGCCGCTGGACGACGATCAGGCCCGCGATGAGGAGGGCCAGGCCAGCCGCGGCGACCGGGCTCAATCGCTCGTTCAGCAGGACCACGCCGGAGAACACGGTCAGCAGCGGTGCCGTCCCGCGGGCGATCGGGTAGACGACCGACAGGTCGCCGCGGCGGTACGCGCCCGTCAGCAGGACCAGGTACGCGACTTCCACGAGGCCCGACAGGATGCCCAGCGCCCACGCCTCGGGCGGGATCGGTGGTCGGCCGATCGCGAACCAGCCGCCGATCGCGAACGGCAGCCCGATCAAGGTGCCCGCGATCATCGCCCGGTTGCCGGTCCGAAGCGGATCCCCGGACGTCTTGAGCATGATGTTCCACGACGCGTGGAGCACGGCGGCCACGGCGATGAGCGCGATGACCTCTGGCGGCACGGGGGCTCAGGCCCGCTCGGAGGTGGGCGTGGCGCCGGGTGCGGGGCGGGATGCACGCGCGTTCATCGCCCCGGAGTGTGCCGGATCACAGGTGGCGGCGGTCGGACTCGTCTCCGCCCGCGCCCTCGCCCGTGCGACGCACGCCCGGTGCTGCGCGCCCTACCATCGCGGCTCGTGCGCGGCGTGCAGCTCCTGTTCCTGCTGATCGGGGCGGCCGTCGCGACGATCGCCCCGTACGTCTCGGTGATGCTGCGCGAGCGAGGCTTCGAGCCGGCCGCGATCGGCCTCGTGACGGCCATCTCGGCGCTCGGCTTCACGTTCGCGGTGCCGATCTGGGGCCACCTCGCCGACGTGACGCTGGGCCGGTCGCGAGCCCTGCAACTCGCCGCGATCGGAGCTGCCGCCGCGATGGCGGCGTTCGGGCTGCCGCTGCCCGGGATCCTGCTCGGCACGATGATCGTGCTCTACAACGTCTTCCAGTCGGCCTTCGTGCCGATCGCCGACGCGATCGCGATGACCTTCCTGCGTGATCCCGCGCGTGGCTACGGCCGGCTGCGGGTGCTGACCAGCTTCTCGTACGCCATCGTCGTCATCGCGGTGGGTTTCCTGTATGACGCGACCGGCTTCGTCCTCGCCCCATTCCTGTGGGCGGCCGGCACCCTCCTGCTGGCGGCGGGACTCGTCCTCATCAGGGAGCCACGACACGGGAGGCTGGTGATCCGGCACGGACGGGGCGGCTCGGCGCGCATGGCGCTGGCCGTCCAGCCGCGTTTGCCGGGGGTGCTGTTGACCCTGGCGCTGACCTTTGCAGCAATCATGGGCTCGTACACGTTCCTCGGCCTGCGCCTGGTGGAATTGGGCGGCGCGCCGTCGTCGCTGGGCCTTTCGGGCGGCCTCGGCGCCCTGGCGGAGATCCCGGGCCTCGTGGTCGCGTCGCGGATCGCGCACCGGATCGGCCTGCGCGGCCTCTTCGTCGGCAGCGCCTTCGTCTACAGCGTCGCGATCCTGTCGTGGGCCTTCGTCGGCTCGCCCGAGCTCATCATCCTGAGCCGGTTCCTCTCCGGGCCGGCCTTCGCCGGGCTCGCGGTCTCGTCGGTCCTCACCATCAGCGTCCTGCTGCCGCTCCGGCTCCAGGCCACCGGGCAGGCGCTGTACCAGACCATCGCGTTCGGGGTCGCGGCGATGCTCGCCAACGCCGTCGGCGGGGTCATCTACGAGGAGCTCGGGCCGCCCATGCTGTTCGGCGTCATGGCCGCTGCCAGCTTCGCGGCCGCGGGCCTCGGGTGGTTCGTGCTGCCGCGCGCCGGGGAGGAGCGACCGGCCGAACTCGATGAGCACGTGGAGGTGCAGGCCGCCGGACCGACCTGACGCCGCATACCATCACGTCGACGCGTGGCACGGGAGAGACGATGCGGCTCTGGGGCGGACGCTTCAGCGAGGACAACGACCAGCGGGTGGCCGATTTCACGCGCTCGGTGGAGTTGGACCAGGCGTTCGCCGTCGACGATCTCGTCGGCTCCATCGCGCACGTGCGTGGCCTCGAGCGCGCCGGGCTCCTGAACGCTGCCGAGGCCCGTGAACTCGTCGGAGGGCTGGAGACCCTCCGGGTCGATGTGGAAGCCGGCCGGATCGAATGGGACCCGTCGCTCGAAGACGTCCACCTCAACCTCGAGGCGGCCCTCGCGGCTCGGATCGGGCCCGTTGCGGGCAAGCTCCACACGGGCCGATCACGCAACGACCAGGTCGCCACGGACCTGCGCCTGTGGCTGCGCCGGACGGTGGCCGCGCTGGACCGGGCGCTGGTGGGCATGGAGGCCGCACTGGTCGCGCTTGCCGAACGCGACGGTGACGCGGTGATGCCGGGAACGACCCACATTCAGCCCGCCCAGCCGGTCCTGTTCGCGCATCACCTGCTGGCCTACGTCGAGATGCTGGAACGCGATCGCGGCCGGTTCGCCGACGCCCTCCGGCGGGCGAACGTGTCGCCTCTCGGCGCCGGAGCACTGGCCGGGGCGGGCTATCCGCTCGACCGCCAGGCGACGGCCGCCGAGCTCGGCTTTGACGGGGTCACGGCCAACTCTCTCGACGCGGTCAGCGACCGCGATTTCGCTGTGGAGACGGTCGCGGCCGCCGCGCTGACCATGGCACACCTCTCGCGGTTGGCGGAGGAGATCACCTGGTGGTCGAACCCGCGCTTCGGCTTTGTGCGGGTGGCCGACGCGTACTCAACGGGCTCCTCGATGAT
>VGPE01000162.1 GCA_016875645.1 Chloroflexota bacterium | reverse complement strand
CGGGGGGGTCGGGCGGCGGGCGGCCGTGGGGGTCGGGCGGCCGTGGGCGCGGAATCCAGAGCGCTGACGCGGAGTCAATGATCGAGGGCTGGCGGGCCTGGTTGCGGGGCGGCTCTTGGCCGCGCCGGGCAAAGCGCTGACGCGGAGTCAATGATCGAAGCCTGGCGGGCCCAATCTGCGAATCCCAGCGGTCGATCGTTGCGCCGACGTCAACGCCCAAGGGGCAAACAGCCCGTGCCCGGACGAAACGCCCGAACCGGCGCCCGCTGAGCGCCGATACGCCGCAGGTAAGCGCCATGTCGTTGACTGTGCGTCACGCCGCCGACGCAACCGCGCCACCAACCGCGCCGCCACCGCGACCCTGACGAGGAGGTCGACATGGGAAGGACGCGCCACGAGCTCGAGGTCGCCCGCCGGGACCGCGATCTGCGCCGCGCACTCGGCGCCCAGATCCGGCAGCTCCGCGAGGACGCCGGCATCTCGCAGGCGGCGCTCGCTCGGGCGGCCGGCCTCGATCGCGCGCACGTCTGCCGGATCGAGTCGGGCACCGCAGCCGCAAGCCTGGATGCGTACCAGGCGATCGCGGTCGCTCTCGGGGCCGACCTGCGACTCCTCATCGTCCCGGGCGCCGGAGTGCCCATCCGCGACCGTTACCAGGCCCCCATGATCGAGGGACTCCTGCGCCTGCTCCACCGCCGGTGGCTCCGCTTCCTCGAGGTGCCGGTGCACCGTCCCGTCCGCGGTGTCGTGGACCTCGTCCTCCACGATCCCGGGCAGCCGGTGACCATCGCATCGGAGGCGCAGTCGCAGATCCGGCGGGTCGAACAGCAGCTTCGCTGGCACAACCTCAAGGCGGACGGCCTGCGAGCGGGCTCGGAGCTTCCGCTCGGCGCGCCGGCCACGGTCTCGCGGCTGCTCATCCTCCGCGACACATCGGCGAACGACCGACTCGTGCAGGCGTTGCACGAGACCTTCGCCACCCAGTACCCAGCCGACCCGGGCGCCGCGCTTGACGCCCTCGCCAGCGCAGCTGGAGCCTGGCCCGGCCCGGCGCTCCTCTGGGCGCGGATCGACGGCTCCGAGGTGGCCATTCGGGCACATCCGCGTCGCCGGCGCCTGCCAGACTGACGCGCCTGAACACCACAGAAGGAGGGGCGACATGAAGAAGGAAGTGCTCTGGTCGGTCACGGTCGACTCGAACTCGCTCTCGGCGTCCGGGACATGGGCCCAGGCGTACAAGGCCGGCAACCAGGTGTTCATGCAGGGCCAGACCGGCATCCATCTCGAGGGCTACGAGACCGGCCGCGTCGTCGGCATCGGGGACCCGGCGGAGCAGACGCGCGTCGCGCTCAACAACATCGACCGCCTGATGCAGAAGGCGGGTGGATCGCTCCAGGACGTGGTCAAGATCATCGTCTACGTGACTGACCGCGCGTTCCGGCCGGCCGTGTACGGCGAGATCAACAAGGCGTTCAAGGGCATGCACCCGGTGAGCACCGGCATCGTGGTCGCGGGCCTCGCGCTCCCGGAACTGCTGATGGAGATCGACGCCTGGGGCATCGTCGACGACTGACTGCTACCCTCACGAGCCCGTGGAGACAGGCTCGTCGCGGCCCCCCCGCACCCTTGTCGAGAAGATCTGGGACGACCATGTCGTCAGCCAGGATCCCGACGCACCCGCCGTCCTCGCGGTCGACCTCCACCTTGTTCACGAGGTGACGAGCCCGCAGGCCTTCACGGGTCTGCGCGAGCGGGGCCTGCGCGTCCGCCACCCGGAACGGACGATTGCCACGGCGGACCATTCCACGCCCACTCACGCGCGCAGCCTGCCCATTCTCGACGCACAGGCGGCCCACCAGGTCCAGCAACTCACCCGCAACTGCGAGGAGTTCGGGATTCCGCTCCACGGGCTGGGCAGCGCCAACCAGGGCATCGTCCACGTGATCGGCCCGGAGCTGGGCCTCACCCAGCCCGGCATGACGATCGTCTGCGGCGATTCGCACACCGCCACGCACGGCGCGTTCGGCGCGCTCGCGTTCGGCATCGGGACGAGCGAAGTCGAGATGGTCCTCGCCACGCAGACGCTGCTCCAGCGCCAGCCCAGGACGTACGAGGTCCGCGTCGACGGCCGGTTGCAGCCCGGGGTCTCGGCGAAGGACATCATCCTCGCCCTGATCGCCAGGATCGGGATCGGTGGCGGGACCGGCCACGTCTTCGAGTACACGGGCGAAGCCATCCGCGCACTCAACATGGAGCAGCGGATGACGATCTGCAACATGAGCATCGAGGGCGGCGCCCGGGCGGGCCTGATCGCCCCCGACGAGACCACCTTCGAGTACATCCACGGCCGCCGCCACGCACCACAGGGCACGGCCTGGGACCAGGCCGTCGAGCGCTGGCGCGCCCTGCCGAGCGACGAGGGTGCCACCTTCGACAGGACGATCACGATCGACGCCTCGAGCCTCGAACCGATGGTCACCTACGGCACCAACCCCGGCATGGGCATCCCGATCAGCGGCCGCGTCCCCGCCCCGGCCGACACGGCCGACCCCCAGCAGCGTCGTGCCCTGGAGCGAGCGCTGGAGTACATGGCGCTCCAGCCAGGCCAGGCCATCGCCGGCCAGCCGGTGGACGTGGTCTTCATCGGGTCCTGCACGAACAGCCGGATCAGCGACCTGCGCCAGGCGGCGGCCGCGCTCGAGGGCCGGACGATCGCTTCGACCACCCGCCTGATGGTGGTGCCGGGCTCCGAGCAGGTGAAGCGCCAGGCCGAGCGCGAGGGTCTGCACGAGATCTTCCGCGCCGCCGGGGCCGACTGGCGCGAGGCCGGCTGCTCGATGTGCATCGCGATGAATGGCGACCAGCTCGCGCCCGGCCAGTACGCCGTCAGCACCAGCAACCGCAACTTCGAGGGCCGCCAGGGCAAAGGCGGCCGGACGTTCCTGGCCAGCCCGCTGACGGCCGTGGCGAGCGCGCTGGCCGGCGCCATCGCTGACCCGCGGACGCTGCCCGGCATCGCAGGCGGCGCCGTCCCGAGCGAGGTCGCCCTGTGACGACGCCGCGCGACCCGTTCGAAATCTTCACCAGCCCCGTGATCCCGTTCCCAAGCGAGAACGTGGACACCGACCAGATCGTGCCGGCGCGCTTCCTCAAGGTGACCGACCGCTGGGGCCTCTCGGAGGCGCTGTTCTGCGACCTGCGCTTCAACGACGATGGGTCGCCCAAGCCCGACTTCGTGCTCAACCGGCGGGAGATGCAGGGGCGGAAGGTTCTCCTGGCCGGCGACAACTTCGGCGCCGGCTCCTCGCGCGAGCACGCCCCGTGGGCCCTGCTCGCATGGGGCATCCGGGCGATCATCTCGACCAGCTTTGCGGACATCTTCCGCACCAACTCGCTCAAGAACGGTCTGCTCCCGATCGTCGTGGAGCCCGAGCGCCACCGCCAGCTCTTCGAGCGGCTGGCCGAGAACCCCGCCTACGAGGTCACCGTCGACCTCGAGGCCCAGCGGATCCACCTGCCGGGCGATGAAGACCTCCCGTTCGACATCGATCCTTTCGTCAAGCTGATGATCCTCAAGGGCACCGACGAACTGGGCTACCTCCTCTCGAAGTTGACCGACATCGAGCGCTGGGAGGCGGCTCACCCGGCGCGGGTCGACACGACGCTGCGCGCCACGCCGGACGGAGCCGAAGCCGAAGCCGGAGCGGCGCCCGCCTGACCGGGCCGCGCGTGCGGGCACCCACGTTGCGATCGTTGTTCCGGCAGCTTGACGCGACCGCCCCGATACTCCGCGTGTGAACTTCATCGACCTGGTCGCCCTGATCATCCTGATCGTCACGTTCCTTGCGGGCATGCGATCGGGCCTGCTGCCCCAGGCGGGCGGGCTGCTGGGTGCCGTCCTCGGCGGCTTCGTCGCGGTCCAGCTGCTGCCCGTCGTCCGCCCGACGCTCGACCACATCGATCCGTCCATCCGCGCGCTCATCGTCCTGGGCGGCCTGCTGCTCCTGGTTGCCGTGGGCGAGGCCGCCGGGTCCCAGCTGGGAATTGCGGCGCGGACGCGCATCGGTGGCGTCATCGGGCGCATGGACACCATCGCCGGTGCGGCGCTTGGCCTCGGCCAGGGCGTCCTCGTCATCTGGCTGGCCGGCGGACTGCTCGCGGCCGGCCCGCTGCCGTCGCTGGCCATGCAGGCACAGCGCTCGGCGGCGGTACGCACCCTCGACCGCGTCCTCCCGCCGCCGACCCAGATCGCCGGCGAGCTCGCCCGCCTGCTTGACGCGTCCGGGCTGCCCGAGGTCTTCGTGGGCCTGGAGCCGTTCCCCGCGCCGGCCCCGGACCTCCCGGACGACCCGACGGCGCGCGACATCGCCGACACCGCAATTCCCTCCACGGTGGAGGTCCTGTCCGTTGCCTGTTCATACCAGTTGACGGGAAGCGGCTTTGTGGTGCGTGACGACTACGTCGTGACGAACGCGCACGTCGTCGCTGGCTCTCGGACCGTCAGGATTCGCGCCCATGAAGCCAGCTTCCAGGATGCGCTCGTCGTCCTGTTCGACGCTGACCTGGACATCGCCCTGCTCTACGCGCCCGCGCTCGATGCCCCGGCCCTCCCGTTCCACGATGGAGACCCCGAGACGGGCGACATCGGCGCCGCCATCGGCTTTCCCAACGGCGGCCCGCTGACCGTCACGCCGGGCGCGGTCGCCACCGTGATCCCCGAGGCGTGGGGTCGCAACCTGTACGGCAACGACACCGTCACGCGGCGCGTGATCGAGCTGCGGGCAAGCATCCACCGCGGCAACAGCGGCGGGCCGTTCGTGCTGGAGGACGGAACCGTGGGCGGCGTCGTGTTCGCACAGGCGCGCAGTGACCCCGGCGTCGCGTACGCGTTGAGCCCGGTATCCGTGGCCGACACCATCGGGCCGGCGCTCGACCAGACCGACGAGGTCACGACGGGCGCCTGCGTCCGATGACTCCGCCTGCTGCTCCCGCCAGCCCGGCCGAGGAGCAGCGGAGCGGTCGCGTCGAGTACCACCCGATCCGCGCGTCCGATCGCTCGCCCGAGGCGATCGCGAGCCACGCGGCGGCGCTGGACAGCCTGCTGCAATCCCAGCACCGCCGGTGCACAAGGCGTTCCAAGCAGCACGTGAGCCGCCCGGTGGTTGTCGATTGGTGCCCAGAGCGCACCGCCTGTCATCTGAGCAGATGCCCGGAACCCCGAGCGATCCAGACGGAGGGCACGGGTGCGCCCTGGAGCGCCCCGCGTTCCGTGCGGTCGGCGCGGAGCGCTCGGATCGCGGACCGACAGCCGCCTACACTGGCCACTCAGCCCTGACGAACTCCCGAGGGACGCCTCCATGACCAACCTGCCCTACGGCCGCCCGACCGACCCCGGCAAGCGCCATTCCGCGGCACTCACCGACGGCCCCGACCGCGCCGCCGCGCGCGCCATGCTCAAGGCAGTCGGCTTCACCGACGACGACCTGGCCAAGCCGATCGTGGGCGTCGCGACGCAGTGGATCGAGACGATGCCCTGCAACTTCAACCAGCGGCGCCTCGCGGAGTTCGTCAAGGAGGGCATCCGGGCCGCGGGCGGCACGCCGATGGAGTTCAACACGATCTCCGTGTCGGACGGCGTGTCGATGGGTTCGGAGGGCATGAAGGCCAGCCTCATCAGCCGTGAGGTCGTGGCGGACTCGATCGAGCTGGTCGCGCGCGGCCACCTGTTCGACGGCCTCGTGTGCCTCACCGGGTGCGACAAGACGACGCCGGGCGCGATCATGGCCCTGGGCCGCCTCGACATCCCGTCGGTCGTCCTCTACAATGGGACGATCTACCCGGGCGTCTACAAGGGCCGGCGCGCGGCGACGGTCGTGACGGTCTTCGAGGCGATCGGCTCGTACCGCGCGGGCAAGATCACGCTCGAGGAGCTGTACGAGGTCGAGAACGCGGCCTGCCCGGGCGCCGGCGCGTGCGGCGGCCAGTTCACCGCCAACACCATGTCCACCATGGCGGAGTTCCTGGGCCTTTCGCCGGCGGGTCTCAACGGCATCCCGGCCGAGGACCCGGCGAAGGACGAGGCGGCGCGCAAGGTGGGCGAACTGGCAATGACCCTGGTGCGCCACGACATCCGGCCGTCGCGCTTCGTCACCCGCGCGTCCATCGAGAACGCGATCGCGTCCGTCGCGGCCACCGGCGGCAGCACCAACGGCGTGCTGCACCTGCTCGCGATCGCCCACGAGTTCGGCATCCCGCTCGACATCGACGAGTTCGGCGCGATCGCCGACCGGACCCCGCTGATCGCGGACATGATGCCGGGCGGCCGGTTCGCCGCCTCGGACATGTACGACGCGGGCGGCGTGGCGCTGGTCATGCGCGAGCTGCTCAAGCGCCCCGGCATGCTCCACGGCGAGTGCCCCACGGTGGACGGGCGGACGATCGCGCAGGTCGCCGCGGCCGCGCAGGAGACGCCCGGCCAGCAGGTGGTGGTCCCGATCGAACGGCCGATCAAGCCCGTCGGTGGCCTGACCATCCTCCACGGCAGCCTCGC
>VGPE01000161.1 GCA_016875645.1 Chloroflexota bacterium | reverse complement strand
CCTCGCGGTGGCCCTGTCGCGCGCGGGCGTTCTCGACGAGTTCAACGTCCGCCTGCTCGGCACGCCCCTGGAGGCGATCGAGATGGCGGAGGACCGCGAGCGGTTTCGGGACCTGCTCGATCGGCTGGGTCAGCCGTACGCCCCGTCCTGGATCGTCGAAGGTGCCTCGGGCGAGGAGCGCGAGCGCGCGATCGAGCGAGCGCTCGCTGAGATCGGCCTGCCGGCCATCATCCGGCCGGCCTTCACGCTCGGCGGCACGGGCGGCGGGATCGTCACGACCGAAGAGGCCTACCGCGAGCGGATCCGCGCCGGGCTTCGGGCGAGCCCCATCGGCCAGGTGATGGTCGAACAGTGCCTCGTGGGCTGGCAGGAGATCGAGTATGAGGTGATGCGGGACGCGGACGACACCTGCATCGCGGTCTGCTCCATGGAGAACGTCGACCCACTCGGCGTCCATACGGGCGACTCGATCGTGGTCGCGCCGGTGCAGACGCTGCCCGACCCTGTCCACCAGCGTCTCCGCTCCGCATCGCTTGCGATCATCCGCGGACTCGGGGTCGAGGGCGGCTGCAACGTCCAGTTCGCCCTCTCGCCGGACGCAACCGAGTACGCGGTGATCGAGGTCAACCCGCGCGTGTCGCGCTCCTCGGCGCTCGCGTCCAAGGCCACGGGGTACCCGATCGCGCGGGTGGCGGCCCAGATCGCGGTGGGCCGCCGGCTGGCGGAGATTCCGAACGTGGTCACCCGCACGACGGTCGCTGCCTTCGAGCCGGCGCTCGACTACGTGGTGGTCAAGCTGCCGCGCTTCCCGTTCGACAAGTTCCCGACCGCGGATCGCACGCTGGGCTCCCAGATGAAGGCCACGGGCGAAGTCATGGCGATCGACCGGACGTTCGGTGCCGCGCTCCAGAAGGCGCTGCGCGGGCTCGAGCAGGCCGGCGCGGGGCAGCTCGCGGAGGATCCGGAATGGGCTGCGGAACTCGCATGGCTGGCGACCGCGGCCGGCGGACCCTCCGCGTCCTGGCCCGACTTCGACCAGCGCCTGGCGCGGTTTCTGGTCCCATCCGACAGCAGGCTCTGGCGGGTTCTCGCCCTGCTGCGCCGTGGCGTGCCCGAGGCCACCATTCACGCCGTAACCGGGATCGCGCCCTGGTTCCTCTCCGAGTTCGGGCGGGGCATCGCACTGGAGCGGGACATCTCGGCCTTCGGCCCGCGGCTGCTCGATCCGTCCGACGGTGAGGCGATGCGCGTCCTGGCCACGGCCAAACGGGCCGGCCTGGGTGACCGTGAGATCGCGGCGCTGGCGTGGATCCCGGCCGACGAGCTGCGCGGGGCACGCCTCGCCGTGGGCCTGGTGCCGGGCTATGCCATGGTCGACACCTGCGCCGCCGAGTTCGCCGCCGAGACGCCGTACTTCTATTCGACCTACGCCGCCGCAGGCTCGGAGCCCGAGGCGCCGCCGGTCCCGCGGCCGGCCGCCCTGGTGATCGGCTCGGGGCCCGTGCGGATCGGGCAGGGGATCGAGTTCGACTACTGCGCGGTCCAGGCGACGGACACGCTGCGCCGAATGGCCTGGCGCGCCGTGATGATCAACTCCAATCCCGAGACCGTCTCCACGGACTTCGACGCGTCGTCGCGCCTGTACTTCGAACCCCTCGACCCCGAGTCCGTCCGGTCGGTGATCGATGCCGAGTCACCCGGTTTCGCGGACGGTGCTCCGCTCCTGCCGGTCATGGTGCAGTTCGGCGGCCAGACGCCGCTCAACCTGGTTGAGCCGCTCGCGCGGGGTGGAGTGCCGCTGCTGGGCGCCGACCTCGAGGCGATCGACCAGGCGGAGGACCGCGCCCGGTTTGCGGCCCTGCTCGACCGACTCGGCATTCCCCAGCCGGAGGGTGGTCGCGCGCACTCGCTCGAGGAGGCGCTCACGATCGCCGAGCGCATCGGCTACCCGGTCATCGTCCGCCCGTCGTTCGTGATCGGCGGCCTCGCGATCGATTTCGCGTATTCCTCGGACGACCTCGTGCGCCAGCTTGCGGCGGCCACGGTGATCGACCCCGACCGGCCCGTGCGCATCGACCGCTACCTCGAGGGCACCGAGGTCGACGTGGATGCGGTGTCGGACGGCGTCGACGTCCTGATCCCGGGCCTCCTCGAGCACGTGGAGCAGGCCGGTGTGCACTCCGGTGACTCGGTCGGCATCTTCCCGCCGGCAACCGTGTCACCGTCGGACCAGGCGCTGATCGTGGACACGATGGAGCGGGTGGTGCTGGCGCTCGGTGCGCGCGGCCTCGTGAACGCCCAATTCATCGTCCGCGACGACGGCGTCTACCTGATCGAGGTGAACCCGCGCGCGTCGCGCACCGTACCGTTCCTCTCGAAGGTGACCGGGGTGCCGATGGTGGAACTGGCCGTCCGGGTCGCGCTGGGCGAGCGGCTGCGCGACCTCGGCTGGCCCGGCGGCCTGCTGCCGGCACCGCCGCATGTGGCAGTCAAGGCGCCGGCATTCTCAACGGCGAAACTGCGCGGCGTGGACCCGTCGGTCGGCCCCGGCATGCAGTCCACCGGCGAAGTGATCGGGCTCCACGCCGATCCCCACGTGGCGCTGGCCAAGGCCCTGCTGGGTGCTGCGCTCGTGCCGCCCCGGGCCGGGCCGGAAGGGGCCCTGGCGCTCATCTCGATCGCCGAGCGTGACCGCACCCGGTTGCCGCGACTCGCCGCCGCGCTGGCCCGGGTCGGCTACCGGTTCGCGGCCACGGCCGGCACCGCCCGCGACCTCCGCGCCCTCGGGTTCGATGCGGAGACCGTGGCCAAGGTGGCCGGTGGCGGCGAGGGCCGCCCGATCCTGGATCTCATCGCCTCGGGCGAAGTCCGCCTGGTGGTCAACACGCCGACACCCGCATCAGGGCCGGTGCGTGACGCGGCCGAGATCCGGCTTGCTGCGATCGCCGAGGGAATCCTGTGCCTCACGGCAATCGAGACAGCGGTCGCCGCGGCCGAGGCGCTCGATCCGGAGGCGAGCGATCGCCTGGCCGAGGTCCGCTCGCTCGGCGAATGGGTGCCTGACGCACCGGCGTGGATCCCACGCGGCGCCGGGCTGGCCGCCGTCGGCTAGCCCGGGATCCCGCCGCCGGCGCCGGCGGAGCGGCGCCTCCCGCCTACAATCGAGGGACCGTCCCGCGGCCTGATCCAGGAGTCCGCCCATGCCGCCCGCCCGTGTCGAGTTCAGCGACGATCGCCTGCCCAACGGGCTGCGGCTGATCATCGCGCAGGACCACCTCGCGCCGGTCGTTGCGGTGAACGTCTGGTACGGCGTCGGCTCCAAGCACGAGGTCCCGGGCAAGACGGGCTTCGCCCACCTGTTCGAGCACGTGATGTTCCAGGGCTCGCGCAACGTGGGCAAGGCCGAGCACATCGCGCTGATCCAGGCCGCCGGCGGGACGATGAACGGCACGACCTGGCTGGACCGCACCAACTACTTCGAGACGGTGCCCAGCCACCAGGTGGGTCTGGCGTTGTGGCTCGAGGCCGACCGGATGGGCACGCTGCTCGAAGCGCTGAGCCAGGAGAACCTCGACAACCAGCGCGACGTGGTCAAGAACGAGAAGCGCTGGAGCTACGACAACCGGCCCTACGGGTCGTGGAACGAGCGGCTCCAGGCGCACCTGTTCCCGCCAGAGCACCCGTACCACCACCCCACGATCGGCTCCATGGAGGACCTCGACGCGGCGTCCCTCGACGACGTGAAGGCCTTCTTCGCCACCTACTACGCCCCGAACAACGCAGTCGTGTCCGTGGTGGGTGACGTTGACCCCGACGAAGTCCGACGCCTTGCCGAGCGGTATTTCGGGGGCATCCCCGCCAACCCCGACATCCCGCCCCTGGGCGACCTGTCGCTTCCGCCGACCTTGGGCGGAGAGCGGCGAGAGACGGTCCACGACCAGGTGCCGCTGCCGCGCGTGTACTTCGGGTTCCGTGCCCCCGCGTTCGGCGACCCGCGCTTCGACGCGCTGGAAGTCGCGGCCCAGATCCTCGCGGGCGGCAAGGGCTCGCGGCTGCACCGGCGCCTCGTGCGCGACGAGCAGATCGCGCAGGACGTGGTCGCCTTCGCGCTCGGGTTCGTCGGCGGCGCATCCATCGCCGCGGGCTGGGCCACCGTGCGGCCGGGAGTGGACGTGGGGCGGGTCGAGGCCGCCTACGAGCAGGAACTCGAGCGGCTGGGTCGCGAGGCGCCTTCGGCCGACGAGATGGCGCGCGCCAGGGCGCTGGTGGAGTCCGGCGAGCTGGGCGCTCTTCAGCAGGTCGACGAGCGCGCGGACCGGCTCTCGATGTACGCCACGCTGTTCGACGACCCCGACCTGATCAACCGCCAGCTCGCCCGTTACCTGGCGGTCACCCCCGAGCAGGTGCGCGAGGTCTCCGCCGTGGTGTTCCGGGCGGACAACCGCGTGGTGCTGACGTACCTGCCCGACCCGGGCAGCGCCGCCAGCGCGGCGCTCGACGAGGAGGAGGCCGCCGCATGACGGTCGTCGACATGCGGCCCGTCCCGTGGACCCCGCGTCCGTACGAATTCCCGTTCGTTTCGCTCGTCCGGCTGCCCAACGGCGCGGTGTTGCGAATCGCCGACCTGCCAGGCCGGCCGCTGGTGAGCGCGGCGCTGATCGTCCGTCAGGGCGCCGTCGACGAGCCGCCCGAACTCGGCGGCGCCACGATCCTGGCCGCGCGGGCCCTGGCCGAGGGTACCCAGCGCTTCGACGCGATTGAACTGGTCGAAGCCTCCGAACGGCTCGGCGCGAGTCTCCACGCCGAGGCCAGCTGGGACGCACTGTCCGCCAGCGTGGACGTGCCCGCGGAGCGACTCGGACAGGCGCTGGAGTTGCTGGCCGAGGTTGTGCACCGGCCGACCTTTCCAGCTCGCGAGGTGGATCGCCTGCGCGACGAACGACTGAACGACATCCTCCAGGCGCGCGCCGACCCACGCCGCCGCGCAGACGACGTGTTCACGTCGACCGTCTATACGAACGACACCCCGTACCACCGGCCTGCCGGCGGCACCGAGGACACCGTCCGCCGACTCGACCGGGCCGTGCTGGAGCGCGTGTACCGCTCCGCACTGGACCCGGCGCGGACCACGATCATCGTGGCCGGCGAAGTCGCCCGGATGGACGTGGAAGGCATCATCGAGCGGCTGTTCGGTCACTGGGAGCGGAGTCCGGACGCGGCGACCGCGCCGCCACTCGTCGCGCGGTCGGCGCTCCGGGGGCGTCGCGTGCGGCTCGTCCACCGGCCTGGCTCGGTGCAGAGCGAACTGCGGATCGGGCACCTGGGCGTGCCGCGACGCGCGCCGGACTACCACGCGATGGCGGTCGCGGGAGCGATCCTGGGCGGCCTGTTCAACAGCCGGCTCAACATGAAGCTACGCGAGGAGAAGGGCTACACGTACGGCGCGGGGGCAGGCTGGGACCTGCGCCGGGGGCCGGGTCCCTTCGGCGCGCGGGCGGCAGTCAACAGCGAGGTCACCGTTCCTGCGATCGTTGACCTGCTCGCGGAGCTCGAGCGGATTCGAGAGGAGCCCGTTTCGCCCGCCGAGCTCGCCGCGGCACGTGACTACCTCGTCGGGGTGTTCCCGATCCGATTCGAGACGCCGGGCGCCGTGCTCGGCGCGATCGCGGGCCTGGCGGTGCACGAGCTGCCCGACACCGAGGTCACCGAGTACCGCGCCCGCATCGAGGCGGTGACGATCGAGGACGTCCAGCGGATCGCGCGCGAGCGGATCGACCTGGATCGACTGGCGATCGTGCTCGTGGGGGATGCCGACCGCGTGGGCGATGAACTGGCCGCGGCCGGCGTGGGACCGGTCGAGGTGGAGCGCGACGAAGGACCGGTCCAGGCAGGGCCCACGCCCACGCTCGAGGAGGAGATCGGCCCGATCGATTCGGAGCCCGAAGGGGCGCCGCTCGCCACCGACGACGACCCGCTGAGCGACCCACTCGAGGAGCCCGACGACGGCCGACCGGCCTGATCGTGGGGCGACCGCGGCCGCTGGCCGGCTGCTGCTGTCGAGTCTGCTTCGCGTGCCCCAGTCGGCGGCGAAACGCCAGGACCCGGGCAGCGGTCGATTCGGGTCCCCCGCTGGTGACGGCTGACCCTGTCGAACCGCGCGCGGGATCGTGAGACCTTTGGAGCGCCCGCTGCCTCGAACAGGGTGGCATGGACATTCAGGCGGAGCGGTGGCGATCGAGCACGATGAGGCGCCTCGAGGCGAGGCGCGCAACCCCGACCCGGACGCGCAGAGGGCCGTCGATGCCGTCGTCCGCGGCGACCGCGATGCCTTCCGAATCCTCGTGGAGCGCGAGTCGTCAAGCCTCGTGCGTGCCTGCCAGCGCGTCCTGGGGGACCCGCACGACGCCGAGGATGTGGCCCAGGAAGCGTTCCTCGTCGCCTTCCGATCCCTCGCCACGTGGCGCGGCGACGGGCCGTTCGGCGCGTGGCTGTCCCGGATCGGCGTGCGGCTCGCCCTCCGCCGCATCGCGAGCCGGCGCGAGGTGGCCTGGATCG
>VGPE01000160.1 GCA_016875645.1 Chloroflexota bacterium | reverse complement strand
GCCGGACCGCCGTGCTCTCCTCCGCAGTCGGCACCGACGAGCGGACCCTTGGCGCGGTGCTGACGGGTCAGCTTGCCCGCCGGCCCGATGCGATTCAGGCGCTGGCTGAGGATCCGCGGGGGGATCACCGCGCGGTGACCGCGCCGTCCGTGCAGCTCACCCTCGATGGCCCGGCCGGCCAGAGCCTGGGGGCGTTCCTTGGCCCCGAGGCGAGCGTGGACGTGACCGGCGTCGCGAACGACTACGTCGGCAAGGGTCTGTCGGGCGGCACCATCGTTGTTCGGCCGCCGCGTGACGCGGGCTTCGCTCCCGGCGCCGCCGCGATCGCCGGCAACGCCTGCCTCTACGGCGCCACGGGCGGCCGGCTCCACCTCGTGGGCCGGGCCGGCATCCGCTTCGCCGTTCGCAACAGCGGCGCGATCGGCGTGGTGGAGGGCGTCGGAGCGCACGGCTGCGAGTACATGACCGGCGGCATCGTCGTGGTGCTCGGTCCGATCGGGCGCAACTTCGGGGCGGGAATGACCGGCGGCCGCGCGTTCCTGCATGACCCGGGCGGCGTCTCCGGAGCGTCCATCGCCACGGCCAGCGTGGTGATACGGCCGCTCGAGCCGGGCCCCGAAAAGGACGACCTGCGGGCCCTGCTGCACGCGCACGCCGCCGCGGGGTCTGCGGGGGCCCACGCCATGTTGGTCCGCTGGCCGGCGGCGCGTGCCGAGTTCGTCGTCGTGGAGCCGCGCCCGGTCTGACCGCCGGCCCTCGGCCGTGGGCTGGCGCGGATGGCCGTCCGGTTCGCGCGTTGGATGATCAGTCCGTGCGGGGGCCGTTGAATCGGGGGGCACATCGGGCGCCTGGCGATGGCCTAGCTTCTCGGGCCGCCCGTGTCCTGGCGTCAGTAGAGGCCGAAGATGCTCACCCGCCCATCCTTGACCGCGAGGATCTCGAACGGCCCCGCCCTGACGCCGGGCATCCCGGGCGAGCCCGCGGGCATGGCCGGCAGCGCGATCCCGTCGATGTCGGGCCGCGTCGCGAGCAGATCCTCGATCGCCTCGATCGGTACGTGGCCTTCCACCACGTAGCCGCTGACGACCGCCGTGTGGCAGCTCCAGGTGGACTCGGGCAGGCCGTACTGCGTTTTGAATGCGGCAATGCCCGGGTCGTCGGCCGCCCGCACGCTCCATCCCGCCGCCTGCAGGTAGAGCTCCCACTCGTGGCAGCAGGAGCAGCCAGGGGAGCGGTGGACCTCGAGGGCGAGGCGGATCGGCTTCGTCGTGCCCGAGGCCGGCGGTGCCTGGCCGTCCGCGGAAGCCCGGCCGATGTCGCCGGCAGGACTCGTGGCGGAGCATCCGGCGACCAGCAGCCCAGCGAGCAACAGCGCGGCCGAACGCGGGGATGCGTCGTTTCGCTTCATGTCGCCGAGGATGCGGGTCCACGGCCCGGGCCACCACGGGTGATCCGGCCCTTCCACCCGTGCCGGCCGTCCCGAATTGCAACCCAAGCGATACCCGGCCGGCGCTGATGTCGGGCGACCGCCGGCGCACGCTGTCGTCGGGACAGGATCCGTCCCGCGCGCCCGAGGAGACCTGCGATGAGCCTCTACTGGACCGACACCAGGACCTCCACCATGACGATCGACCTGGTGTCCACGCTCAGCCGCCAGGGTCCCATCGTCTGCGCCGTGTGCGGCTGCCGCCTGGTCGTCGAGGAGCGGCTGCATGCCGATGGCGAGTCGGCCGGCCCGTGGCGCCATTTCGAGGGCCAGCCCGGCCGCGACGCCCGCGGCTGCCGAATCGATTGCGCCGCGTTGGCGCACCTCGCCGACGGAACGCCGATCACCTAGCGGGCGACGCCCCGGGGGAGACCCCCGACCCCGGCTCCGCGCCGCAGCGCCCGTTCGGCCCGCGACGACCGCCCCTCGCAGACTCAACGGCCGCGGCCGCCGCGCGCCTTCGGCGCGGACGCATCCTCGCGATGGGTCACGCGCGGCTACCGGGTAGATCCAACCCGTTACCAGTCGGGCAGGAGCTGGCGGTCCAGGAACTCGGACGGATCGATTGCGGGGCGGACCAGTGCTGCGCGTCCGCGCGACACGACGACCTCCGCCGGCAGCGGGCGCGACAGGAAGAGCGGCATGGATTCGGTGAAGCCGTAGGCGCCCACATCGCGGACCGCGAGCAGATCGCCCACCGAGACCGACCCGATCGGAGCGGACGGCGAGAGGATGTCGAGGCCGGTACAGAGCGGTCCCACGACAGCGGCTTCGGCGCCGCCGGCGTGGGCCGCGGTGCCCAGGCGGATCACCCGGTGGCCCTGGCGCACCAGCGCCGGCCGCAACACGTGGTGGATCCCACCGTCGACCACCGCCACGGTGCGCCCGTCGAGCGTCTTCACGTCCAGCACGCGCGTGACGTAGACGCCGGCCGGCCCCACGAGGAAGCGCCCTGGCTCCAGGAGCGCCCGCAGGCCTGCCAGGCCCGAATCGGCCGCCCACTCGCGCTCCAGTCGCTCCAGCCCGCGCCCCAGCGCGTCCAGGTCCAGCGGCTCCTCGCCGTCCGCGTACGGGATGCCCAGGCCGCCGCCGCCGTCCACCAGCGCGAGGGGAACTCCGACATCCGCCGCGACCCGCTGTGCGTAGGCGACCGTTTCGCCGATGTGCTCCACGAGCGCCGATGCGGCCCGGACGTTCGACGCACCGAAGGCGTGGACGCCCAGCAGCTGCAGGTGTGGCGAACGCGCGGCTCGTTCGGCGGCGACCGCGAGGTCCGCCGCGCCCATTCCGAACTTGCCGAGGCCGCCGTCGCCGATGATCCGCACGGCTTCAAGAACGCTCCGCTCGCCCACCGCAAGGCGCAGCAGGATCGGCATCCGCCGGCCCGCCTCGGCCGCGATCCGGTCCAGCCGCGCCAACTCGCCGGGCGACTCCACCGTGATCGAACCGACGCGGGACCCGACGGCCGCCCGCAGTTCCGCGTCGCTCTTGCCCGGGCCCGTGAACAGCACCCGGGCCGAGGCGAACCCGGCCCGCCGGACGAGCGCCAGTTCGCCCTCGGAGGCGATATCTGCCCCCAGCCCGAGGGCGGCAAGGTGCGCCACCACGGCGAGCGAGGGGTTGGCCTTGATCGCATAGGCCAGGTCGAAGCGGCCGGCTGGCAGGACGGCCCGCAGCGCGGCCACCCGGCGGGAAACGACATCGAGGTCGTAGAGGTAGAACGGAGTGCCGTACTCGACCGCGAGCCGCTCAGGGTCCAGGCCGGCGAGATCCGGGCCGACCGCGATCGCCAGGTCGTCGCCCGCCGTGCGCGAGGCGGGCGCGGTCACCGCAGCGCGTCCTCCAGCGCCGTCCGGGCGTTCGTGGACGGATCGCGCATCTTCACGATGACGGGCGTCACCAGTGCCACGCCGAGACGCTCCGCGAACTCGCCGCGGGCCGGCCGTGTGCCGGGCACCACGACGGCATTGGGCGGGATGACCAGCGGCTGCTCGGGCGTTCCGGTCCGCTCCGTGTAGTCAGCGAGGTCGATCACACGGCTGGTCCCGGTCAGGACCACACCGGCTGCGATCACCGCGCCGTGCCCGATGACCACCCCGTCGTAGAGCCCGGTGCCGCCGCCGACGAACGCGTCGTCCTCCACGACGACGGGTCGCGCGTTGACGGGCTCCAGCACGCCGCCGACCTGCGCCGCCGCGGAAAGATGCACCCGGGCGCCGATCTGCGCGCACGAGCCGACGAGCGCGTGCGAGTCCACCATCGTGCCACGGCCGACCCATGCGCCGATGTTCACGTAGGCCGGCGGCATGATGGTGACACCGGGCTCCAGGTGGGCGCCGGACCGCACGGCCGTCCCGCCGGGCACGATCCGCCACGGCGCGCCACTCTCCTTCGCCGCGCGGGCACCGGGCGAATCCAGCACATCGAGCACGCCAAGGGCGGCGCGGTCGCGCGCGGCAAGGATCGGGCCGTCACGGTAGTCGCGCAAGCCGGGCGCCCGGAATGCCAGCAGGATGCCCTGCTTGACCCATGCGTTGACGCGCCAGCCGCCCGGGACCCGGGGATCCGGTTCGGCCGCCCGGACGACGCCGGCCTCAAGGGCAGCCAGCAGCCTGGCCGCGAACCCGGTCAGCGCTTCGGGGTCGAGGGCGCCGGCCGCCTGCGCAGCCCCAAGGCGCTCGACCTCGGCCTCGAGCTCGTCGCGGATGCCCGTCCGGGCGCGGTCCCCGGCGGTCTCGTCGACCGCCGTCATCCGCGCGCGCCAGCAAGGACGCCCGAAATGCCAGCCTCGCGCAGGACCGCGTCGATCTGCGCCTGGTGCGCCTCGGTCGCGGGGAGCAGCGGCAGCCGCAGGACGTTCCGGATCAGGCCCATGGACGAGAGGGCCGCCTTGACCGGGACCGGGTTGACGGTGATGAAGTTGATGCGCATCAGCGCAAGGTAGTGCTCGTGCAGCCGGCGCGCCTCGGTCCAATCGCCGGCGGCAGCGGCGGCGCAGAGTGCGGCCATCGGGCGCGGGATCTCGTTGGAAGCGACCGAGATGATGCCTTCTCCGCCGTGCGCCATGACGGTCAGTGTCCACGAATCGTCGCCCGAGAGGACCGAAAAGCCGTCGGGGCGGTTGCGCAGGATCGTCTGGATCTGGTCGAGGTTGGCGCTTGCCTCCTTGACCGCGATGATCCGCGGATGCTCGGCCAGGCGCAGCAGCGTGGCCGCTTCGACGTTGACGCTGGTCCGTCCCGGCACGTTGTAGACGACGATCGGCAGCCCGCCCTCGTCCGCGATCGCGCGGTAGTGAGCGTCGAGCATTCGCTGGTCAGGCTTGTTGTAGTAGGGCGTGACGACCAGTGCGGCGTCGGCGCCGAGTTCTGCCGCTCGCTTCGTCGCGGCGATGGTCTTGGCAGTGTCGTTGGTGCCCGTGCCCGCGATGACCGGCACGCCACGCCCATGCCCGATCTCGACCGCAGTGCCGATGATGAAGTCCCGCTCGGCGGTCGAGAGGGTGGGGGACTCACCGGTCGTCCCGCATGGGACGAGGCCGTCGATGCCTTCCGCGACCTGCCAGGTGACGAAGTCGCGGAACGCGGCCTCGTCGACCTTGCCATCGGCGGTGAACGGCGTCACCAGGGCGGTGAGGGCGCCGCGGAGCGGGCGCCCGGTCGACGAGATCATTGAACGACTCCTCCCTGGGTCTCGACCCGCGCGGCGGGCGGCACATTGGCGGTGGCTGGTCCGCCGTCCCCGGCGAGGACGGCGCGGACAACGGACTCGAACGGGTAGATCCCCACTGGGTGCGGCCGATCCTCGCGCAGCCAGTCCGAGGCGAGCAGAGCGCCTGCGACGTACGCGGAGCGGTCGCGGGCTGTGATCCGCAACTCGATCGACTCGCCGGGCGCGTCGAAGCCCACCACATGCATGCCCGGCGAGGCGCCAGCGCGGAGCGAGACGATCTCGAGCGTGTCGGGCTCGGGTGCGCCCTCGCCCTCGGCGAGGCGGGCGCGGGTCTTGGTCCGCAGGTACGGCAGGATCCGCTTCGCGATCGCGTTCGCAGTCCCCGACGGGCGGTCGGCCTTGGCCCGGCGATGCCACTCCAGGACGTACGGGTCGTACGTCTCGAATCGCCCGAAGAGCTTCGCGGCCGCCTCCGCCAGCTCGCCGAACAGGACGGCTCCGAGGCTGTAGGTCGGCGCGTCCACCAGTGTCGCGCCCGCCGCTTCGACAGCGTCTGCCACATTCCGCCGGTCGTCCGCCCAGCCGGTGGTGCCGAGCACCATCCGCCGGCAACCGGAATCAAGCGCGAAGCGCACGTTCTCGAGCACGCTGGCGGCGTGGCTGAACTCGAACGTCACGTCGATCGGCGCGAGTGTTTCGGGGCTGGGACGCTCGGCACGACCTGGGCGTGGCAGGACCGCGACCACCTGGTCGCCGCGTGCCTCCAGGGCGTCCCGGATGGCCCGTCCCATGTTGCCTCGCCCGAGAATCAATGCCCGCACTGGTGCTCCGTCCTGCCTGAAATCAAAAAGCCGCAGGCCTCCCTGCGGCTTCCGGCGGTCGTGCCTCCGGTCGTCGTCCCGCGGCTGCCCGCGCGCAACGCTACCGGCCCACTGCCTCCGCGGGGGACCGCTGCTTCCTGCGCTTGAGCCACGACGTGATCACGGTCGGGCGAGTATGCCGTGAATAGAACTTCAGTGCAAGCGGAACTCTTGCGCACCGTTCCGATGGTTATGCAGTTCCCTCGGGTTCCCGCCGCTGTTTCGGCCGGCCGTGGCCGGTCCGCCAGCGCCCAGCAGCGCCACACGTCCCGCCGTGGCCGGTCCGCCAGCGCCGACAGCGCTTGATGGCGGGGTAGGGAACCGAGATGCACGTGGTGGTCGGTCGATCGCGGCGCAATCAGCGCTCGCGGCGCTGCGGACGTTCATACGGGCGGGCCTCAGGTGGCCTCCGGGGTCGTTGACCCATCCGATGCGACGGCCGATCACGCCCAGAGGGCCAAGTGTCAGCGCCTCCCGGTCACTGGAGGGTCGGCGTGGAGCGGGAGTGCCACCGCATCCCGGTCACCGATACCAGCGCCCGGGCGGCTCGAATTCGGTTTCCCCGAGCAGCG
>VGPE01000159.1 GCA_016875645.1 Chloroflexota bacterium | reverse complement strand
GGCAGCAACCGGTCGATGATCTGCCCTCCGATCGAATGGCTGAACGTCGCATCCTCCACGATGACCAGCGCTCCGGTCCGCCGAACCGAGCTGAGCAGTCCGTCGCGGTCGAAGCCGTCCCAGTCGAGCCAGCGCGGGTCGAGCACCTCGGCGGCGATGCGCGCGCCGGACTCCCGCAGCCGGTCGGCGATGGCGGTCACGCGCCCGAGCGCATGCGACCAGGCGAGCACCGTCACCCGGTCGCCTGTGCGCACGGTACGGGCCGCCCGCAATGGGACCGCCCGCAATGGGACCACGTGGTCGAAGCCGGCCGCCGGCGGCTACGAGCGCGCCGGCCAGAGCCGATGATCCTCGATGATCAGGACCGGGTCGCGCGTAAGCATCGCGGCGTTGAACAGGCCGATGTACTCGGCCGCGTCCGACGGCGCGCAGATCCGCCAGCCGGGGAAGAGGCCGAACAGGGCCGCGGGGTCGCAGCTGTGCTGGGGTCCGTAGCCTCGGCCCTGGGCGGTCCGGGCACGGACGACGATCGGGATCGCGCGTCCGCCCCCGAACATGTAGCGCGCCTTCGCGATGTGGTTGAACAGCTGGTCCGCGGCCTCCAGGACGAAATCGGGGTACATCAGCTCCACGATGGGGTGCATGCCCGCGAACGCTGCACCCAGCGCCGCGCCGGCGAAGCCGTTCTCGCAGATGGGCGTGCTCAGGACGCGATCAGGGGCGGCCACCAGCGCGCCCTTCGTCGCCCCGAAGGCCCCGCCTCCCATGTAACCGACCTCCTCGCCGATCACGAAGACGGAGGGGTCGCGCTCCAGCCAGCGCGCGATGGTTCCCGAGATCGCGCCGACGAACGTGATCTCGGCGGCCTCCGGATCGGGCGGCGAATCGAACACGAACCCGTGGGCAACCGGCGGCAGACCGGGACCGAGCACACCGCTGCCGAGCGTGCCCGCCGCCGGGTAGCGCTCCGCGGCGATCACCGGCCCCTCTGGCCCGGCGACCGTCACCCGCTCGACCGTCCGCGCGACCAGGTGCTCGGCAAGGCGGGAGACGTGGGCGATGTCGTCCGGCGACACGACACCCGATTCCAGGAGCCGGCGCGGGAAGACCGTGAATGGATCGCGCAACCGCCAGGCCGCTTCCTCGTCCTTCGTCCGATACCGGAAGGCGCTCCCGGGCAGGGGCCCGTTCTGGTGATAGAAGCGGTAGGTGAGCGCCTCGATCAGCACCGGCCCGCGTCCCTCGAGCACGTGGGCCCGGGCGCTCTCGACCGCCCGCATGACCGCCACCGGGTCCATCCCGTCGACCACGAGCCCCGGCATCTCCTGCCCGCTCGCGCGGATCACCAGCTCCTCGAAGCCGGCGGTCTCGCGGACGGTTGTCGCGACCGAGTAGAGATTGTTCTCGACGATGAAGATCACCGGGAGCGTCATCGCCCGGGCGAGGCTGAGGCCCTCGTGGAAGGCGCCGATCGAGGTCGCCCCGTCGCCCACGAAGGCGGCGACCACCCTGGCCGTGCCCCGGAGCTTGGCCGCGAGCGCCGCGCCCGCGGCGACCGGGATGCCGCCCCCGACGATCGCCGTGGTCCCGAGGACGCCTGAGTCGAAGTCGGCGAGATGCATCGACCCGCCGCGGCCCCCGGCCAGGCCGTCCGCCAGCCCGAGGATCTCCGCCAGCGTCCGGCTCACGCTGGTGAGGACGGCGTCGGGCACGTCGTGCAGGACGAACGGGTCGAAGGCGGGCGGAAGGTGATACGTGATCTGCCTGGCGAGCACATGGTGGTGGGCGCGGTGGTTCGAGGTGACCTGGTCCGCCGGCCCCAGGGCCAGCAGGGCTCCGACCGCCACGGGCTCCTGGCCGATGCTGGAATGCAGGGGCCCGTGCACCAGCTCCACGTGGTCGATCAGCCATTTCTCGACCAGGCGGATCGTCGTCAGGACCAGCAGGGCCCGCCCGAGGACGTCGCGCGGCGTCGCTGCCCAGTCCGCGGCGGTCAGTACGACGGATCGGATGTTGGGATATGCCGATGCCCCCAAGGGGCCCGGCAGCCGCGCGGTGGTCGCCCCGGTCGCCGGGGTCGCGTGAGTCGCCCCAGTCATATCGCGGTCATCCCGCCATCCACGGGCATGACGAGACCGGTGACGAACGCCGCCTCGTCCGATGCGAGGAACAGCGCTGCCGCCGCGACATCGACGGGCTCGGCAAGGCGACCGATCGGGTACTTCGCGAGCCGTCGTGCGCCGGCTTCGGCATCCCGGTCGTTCGTCTCGATCACCGTCCGTCCTTCCGCCCCGGCCGGGTCGATATCTACGAGGGCCTTGGACGCGCCTTCAGCCGTGAATGCGCGGGCGATTGCCAGGCCAAGGCCCGCGCTGCCGCCGCCGATGACGGCGTTCCGGCCGCTGAGACGAGACCCGATGCGCTCCATCGAGTGAAGAGTCCCACGGCAGCGCCCTGCGCGCGCCCGGCTGGCCGCCGCAGATCCACGGCCGCGAGGATCGGCGTGCGACGCAGTTCCTCACAGACCTTCGCCGCAGCCGCATCGGCGCCGTCGCGCGGGTGGACAATCCGGCCATGGAGTCTTGGTGACCAACAATGACTCACCGGCCGAGACTCGCATCGATCGATGGCTGTGCGCGGTCCGCCTCGTGAAGACGCGTCCCATGGCGACGCAGCTGTGTGACGGCGGGCACGTCCGCGTCAACGGCCATTCCGCGAAGCCGTCGACCAGGGTCCGCCCCGGCGATCGCGTGGACGCGTTGATCGCCGGACGTGAGCGTATCGTGGAGGTCGTCTGGCCGATCGAGACCCGGGTCGGCGCGCCGGTCGCCGCGACCTGCTACGTGGACCACACGCCGCCCCCGGTTGTCGTCGAGATTGCGCCCGGCATCAAGATGATTCGCGGCGAGGGCCGGCCGAGCAAACGGCTCCGCCGCGAGCTGGAGCGGATGCGTCGACTCGGGGGCGCCTGACGCCCCGGCCGTGATGGGGCCCTCAGGATCCGCCGTGGCTCGTGCCCGGGGTGGCGAGCAGCGCGGCCTCGCTCGCGTCGTGGGCGTAGAGCAGGACGTTCGTGTCGACGAACGTCGTCACCTCAGCGACCGGACCGCTCGAGCCGTTCGGCGTAGATGTCGTCGCGCGTCCAGCCTCGACCGCCGCGAGGCCTCGCCGTCGCCATCACCTCGGACGCCCGCCGGCGTGCCTCCTCGTAGCGACCGTCCTCCTCGGCCAGTCGCTCCAGCTCGCGGGCGACCAGGCCAGTGACGGATGTTCCTCGACGTGCGGCAACCACTCGTGCCTGCCGGATCACGTCCTCGTCCAGCTGGATCGTCAGGTTCGTCCGCGCCATCTCCCACTGCCCCACGGTTGTTGTCGTGGAGCACAGCCTAGCACGTGGTGCGGGCCCGAACGAACGAACGGATTTCCCGGCTGTGGCGAAGCGCTGGCCACCGACTGCCCGCCACACGCCTCTGCGGCGCGCTCCGGACCGTTGCGTCGGGCTGTGTTCTTATGATGTGCGCTGCGAGCAGTTGCGTGGCCCGCAGCCGGGCCTTGACCCGCCGATCACCGGAGCCGAGCGCCTTTCCGTGCACGGACGAGCGCGCCGGCCGGCAGGACCAGCGTCGACTCGACCCCTTGCGCCGCGCCTTGTGTGTGCAGTGCACAAGAGGACGGCGCGCCCGAGCCAAAGGACGGGGTGGGGAAGGCGCCGACCGCGGCGTCGGGACCCCGGCTCAATCCCGGGGTCGCGCGCGGACCTCTTCGAGTCGTTGGCGGGCCGCATCGAGATCAAGCGCCGCAATCTCGTCGCGGCTGAGGCGCGCTTCGCGCTCCAGTGCCTGCGCAAGCCAGAGCGGCAGCGACACCGGTCCCGGTTCGGCGGTCGGGCTTGGACGCGCCGCCGGTTCTCGCGTTCGGAGGACCTCCCGGAACCCTCTCTCGCTCAGCTGGAGCTGGTCGGCCAGGATGGCCTTGAAGCGACCCGGACTGATCGTCTTCGAGAGAGAGCGGTACGCATGGGTCCGCAGGATCTCGCCATCGGGCAGCACCTTCTCGAAGAAGTCGTGGCCCGTGGAACGGTCAGGCTCCCAATCGTCGTACTGCAGGAATTCGCGCACCTCATCCCGGTCGAGCTGGTCAGCCCCAAGATCAGTAGAGGGCATCGCCGCCGGACGTGACGTATCGGTCGAGGCGCCCGACCGGTCGCGACGAGAGCATCAGACCGATGCCGGAGAACCGCAGACCACGGCGGATCGCCTACGCCGAGCCGTGCCGCGTTGTTCCATTCACCCGGATCCGGATCGTTTACGCCCCACGCTCGGCGGCTCTTACGCCCATCCCAGGGGCCATTCGCGCGCCAGAAGCCCTGGTCCCGCGGTAGTCCGCCCGATCATTCGCTCGCAGGTGATCCTCATCGTTGGCGGCTGGAAGATCGCGCAGAGCAGGATCTGTCCAGCGCGCGCTCAGCAGTCCGTTTCGTGAGAGTGTGCAGACATCAGATTCCACTCCATTGACGGGTCGGATTCGCGCGTCACGGCTGGCGGATGCGGGTGGAGGCGAAGTCGCTTGCAGACGGCCCATACAGACGCGTGCCGCGTCACGAACGCGCTCGGCGCCCGCCAGGGCGAGCAGCGGATCTTCGCTCGCGCGTGGTCGCGCTCGATCCCGTGGCAGGCTCGGGGTGAGGCATCAACGGGAGGCTCCTGATGGGACGGCTCGATGGGAAGGTGGCGCTGATCACGGGGGCCGGCGACGGGATCGGCCGCGCGGCTGCGCTGCTCTTTGCGCGGGAAGGCGCCCGGGTCGGCGTGCTCGACATCGTCGAGGAGCGCGCGGCTCGAACGGTGCGCCAGATCGAGCGGGAGGGAGGCTCGGCCGTCGCGGTCGTCGCCGACGTGTCGGCGCCCGCCCATGGTGCCCGCGCCGTCGATCGCGTCGTCGGCGCCTTCGGCGGCCTGCACGTGCTCTATAACAATGCGGGCACCTGGGCACCCGGAGACGGCGCCGTGACCGAGCTCACGCTGGACGCCTGGGAGCGCACGCTGAGGGTCAACCTCACGGGCACGATGCTGATGTGCCGGGCCGGGATCCCCGCGCTGATCGACTCGGGCGGCGGCTCGATCATCAACACGTCATCGCCGGTCGCCTATCGGCCGGAGCCGGTCTGCGACGCCTACACGGCATCCAAGGGGGGCGTCTCGGCGTTGACGCGTTCGATCGCCCAGTACTACGCCAGGCACGGGGTGCGGGCGAACATCCTGATCCCCGGCCCGATGGTCACCGGCATGACCCGCGACGCGTTGGCCGACCCCGGCTACCGCGACGCATCCATCCGCATGACGGCCCTGGGCCGGCTCGGGGAACTGGAGGAGGTCGCGTCCGTCGCGCTCTTCCTCGCCTCGGACGACTCGCGCTTCGTGACCGGGTCGGAGCAGTGGGTCGACGGTGGCTGGATGCTCGGACCGACCCAGGATCCGATCCCGCCCGCCTGACCACGCTGACCGCCGGCGGCCTGCCGGAGTTCCACCACGTGACGAGGCGCGACCTGCATGCTTGGTGTTCGTTGCAGCGTTCCATCACGCCGCGAGGTCAGGGGCTGGACATGAGCAGATGGCGGATCGCATCGGTGCGTTCCTCTGTGATCGAGACGCTTGGTGTCGGGGGCAACTACGCCTCGCGACCGCCCGGTCACTGGATCACCGATGCGCGCCAGGCCAATCCCATGTCGGTCTACCCGAGTCGCACGACCCTCAGGACCGGCGCGAGCGACGCTGCGGCCGGCATCCTGGTGGAGATCGAGGCTGCCGACGGCACCCTGGGGATCGCCACCGGAAGCGGTGGCATCGGCGCTTGCGCGATCATCGAACAGGATCTGGCGGGCCTGCTGGTCGGGGCCGACCCGCGCGACGTCTCGCGACTCTGGGACCAGATGTACCGGACCACGCTGCCCTACGGTCGAAAGGGCGTGGCCCTGATGGCGGTGAGCGCCGTGGACCTGGCGCTCTGGGACCTGCTGGGTCAGATTCGCGGCGAACCCGTCTATCGCCTGGCGGGCGGCGCGACCAGGGAGCGCATCGCCGTGTACGGCACGGGACCCGATCCCGCGTTCTTCCAGCGGCACGGGTTCGCCGGCGCCAAGGTTCCGTTCCCCTATGGCCCTGCCGATGGGCGCGAAGGACTCTCGGCCAACGTGCGCACCGTCGCGGCGCATCGCGAGGCCGTGGGCCCCGAGTTTCCGCTGATGATCGACTGCTTCATGTCGCTCGACGTGCCCTACGCCCTGGAGTTCGCCCGTGCGACCCAGCCCTACGGTCTCTACTGGATCGAAGAAGCGCTGCATCCCGATGACCTGGACGGGTATCGCCATCTGAAGTCGGCCGCGCCCTGGGTCCGGTGGGTCACCGGTGAGCACGAGTGCACGCGCTGGGGCTTCCGGGACCTCATCCGGAACCGGTCGGTCGACATCGTGCAGCCCGACCTGATGTGGACCGGCGGGTTCACGGAGGCGCTTCGCATCGCCTCGCTCGCGTCCGCGTTCGACGTGGCCGTCGTGCCGCATGCCGGCGGCATCTACAGCTATCACTTCGCCATGACGCAGCC
>VGPE01000158.1 GCA_016875645.1 Chloroflexota bacterium | reverse complement strand
GGCCCGGATCGGCCTTCGGGCCATCCCGCTTCCCCCGTTTCCGTCGTCAGCCGCCTGGGCTCCCGCCCTGGCGGCGATTACCGACGCAGGCTCCTAGTGGCCCAGCCGAGCACGCCTGTGGCGGCGGCCGGCCCGGACTTGACATCTGGCGCTCAGCCATGGCCGCGAACATGCTGTGGGCGCGCAGAGGCTGGTTCGGTCGCCGCCATCGCCTTCGGGTTGGGGATCCTCGCAGCCATGGGCGGGGCAGCGCTCGATGGAACGCCGCCGACGCTGCTCCCATGGCGGGGATCAACGTCTGCATCGCGATGATGGACGGCTCTGGCGCGATGGGCCCGACTGCCATGCCGAACCCATCGGCATTGCCGGGCACCGGTCACGACCTGCATGATCCGATGGGCTCTCCGTGAGTCCGGCGGCACCGATTTGACGGCTAATGCACAATACTCCCCGGGAGTATGAACCAGCCGTCGAGCAGGACCCCATGACCGCACCGTCCACTACGCATTCCTCCGAGCCGATCCGGATGGTCAGCTTCCCCGTGGAGGGGATGAGCTGCGCGTCCTGCGTCAACCGCATCACCCGCTACCTCAACAACGTCGAGGGCGTCGAGGAGGCCAACGTCAACCTCGCGGCCGAGTCGGCCACCGTCCGCTTCGATCCCGCCCGCGTCGGCATTCCAGAACTCGCCGCCGCCGTCGAGGCCGCCGGCTACGAGGCGCGTATCGAGCGGGTCGCCGCTGCCGCGCAGGCCGCACCGATCGAGGATCTTGCGGCGGCCCGCGATGAGCGCGACGAGAGCCACCGGCGCCATGTGGCCGCGCTCCGCCGGAGGCTGATCGTGGCCGCGCTCCTCACAGTCCCCTTGCTGATCGGGCTCGTGCGCATGACGGTGGCACCCTGGCTGCCGGCCCTGTTCACCGATCCTGTGTTCCAGTTGACGGTGGCGACGCCTGTCCAGTTCTGGGCGGGTTGGCCGTTCTACGTCGGGACGTGGAAGGCGCTCCGCCATCGGGCGGCGGACATGAACACGCTGGTCGCGGTCGGGACGTCCGCGGCCTACCTGTACAGCCTGGCGGCGATCCTCGTTCCGGACTTCTTCCATGCGGCGGGCCTCGGTATGGGCACCGAGGGCCTGCCCCTCTACTTCGACACGGCCGCGGCCATCGTCACCTTGATCCTGCTCGGTCGGTTCCTCGAGGCGCGGGCTCGCAGCCACACCTCGGACGCGATCCGGCGCTTGATCGGGCTTGCCCCTCGCACGGCTCGCGTGGTCCGCGGTGGCCTCGAGGCCGATCTACCGATTGAGCAGGTCGTCGTCGGCGACCTCGTGCGCGTGCGGCCAGGCGAGAAGATCGCGGTCGACGGCATCGTCACTGACGGCGCCTCGGGCGTGGACGAGAGCATGGTGACCGGCGAGAGCATCCCGGTCTCCAAGCGGGCCGGTGACGACGTGATCGGCGCGACCCTGAACACGACCGGCACGCTGACGTTCCGCGCCACGCGCGTCGGCCGCGACACGGTCCTTGCCCACATCGTCCGACTCGTCTTCGACGCGCAGGGCTCGCGGGCGCCCATCCAGCGTCTGGCCGACCTGGTCACGGGCTACTTCGTGCCGGCCGTTCTCGGGCTCGCGGGGCTCACATTCGTGGCCTGGTTGATGCTCGGGCCTGCGCCCGCTTTCAACCTCGCGTTGCTCAACACCGTGGCGGTGCTGATCATCGCCTGCCCTTGCGCGCTCGGCCTGGCAACACCAACGTCGATCATGGTCGGAACGGGCAAGGGCGCAGAGGCCGGCGTGCTGTTCCGAAATGCCGAAACGCTGGAGCGTCTCGGCTCGGTCCGGACGGTCATCCTGGATAAGACAGGGACCCTCACCGAAGGACGTCCACGGCTGACGGACGTCGTACGCGCCGCCGGCGCTCCGCCCGAACCAGAGCTGCTCCTCCTTGTCGCAGCGGCCGAGGGCGGCTCCGAGCACCCGTTGGCCGACGCGATCGTGCGCCATGTCCGAGACGAACTGGGGCTGGGGCTGCCGACCGCAGCGGACTTCGAGGCGACGCCGGGCGGCGGCGTTTCGGCGCTGGTACACGGCCGGCGGATCCTCGTCGGACGGGCCGGATTCCTCGCGGGCGCCGGAATCGATACGAGCGAACTCGCGGCGGACGCCGACGAGTTGGCCGCGGCGGGGCGCACTCCGGTCCTCGTCGCAATCGACGGGCGGTTAGCCGCGGCTGTCGCCATCGCGGATACGCTCAAACCTGGATCGGCCGCCGCCGTGGCGGATCTGCGCGCGAGGGGAATTGAGGTCGCCATGCTGACGGGGGACAACCCGCGCACTGCAGCGGCGATCGCCCGGAGCGTGGGGATCGACCGCGTCTTCGCCGACGTGCGACCGGCGGGCAAGTCCGACATCGTCCGGGCAATCCAGGCGGAGGGCAAGTTGGTCGCCATGGTCGGCGACGGCGTGAACGACGCTCCCGCCCTGGCGGCCGCAGACGTCGGCGTCGCGATGGGCACCGGCACCGATGTCG
Source organism: Chloroflexota bacterium (assembly GCA_016875645.1). Taxonomy (GTDB): domain Bacteria; phylum Chloroflexota; class Limnocylindria; order Limnocylindrales; family CSP1-4; genus VGPE01. The sequence continues at coordinate 4,071 of VGPE01000158.1, read as the reverse complement.
CCATGGAATCGGCGCCGGTCACGCTGATGAGCGGCGACCTTCGCAGTCTCGTGACCGCCATCGCGCTGTCCCGGGCAACCATGCGCAACATCCGCGAAAACCTGTTCTGGGCCTTCGCCTACAACGTGCTTCTCATCCCCGTGGCGATGGGCGCCCTGTATCCGTTCACGGGCATCGTGCTCGACCCGATCCTGGCGGCGGCGGCGATGGCCCTCTCGTCAGTGACCGTGGTCAGCAACGCGCTCCGGCTGCGGCGGTTCCGGCCGCCCAGGTCGGTCGAGGTGCCCGAGTCCTCATTTCGGCCGTCCACCCAGTCAGCGTGAACGAGGTCAGTCATGTTGGTTAGCGCCGCTCTCATGCTCGCAGTCGCCGTCGCTGCCGCGGCCTGCTCTTCGGGCACGTCGTCATCGCCGGCAGCGCCCACCGCTGCCAGCCCGACCCCGGCAACCTCCGCAGTATCGGCTGGCGGGGTGCGCGACATCGCCGTCACCCTCACGGATGCGCTCCGCTTCGAGCCGGCCACATTCGAGGTGAAAGCGGGCGAGCGAGTCGGGTTCATGGTCACCAACGCCGGCAAGATCCGCCACGAGTTCTTCATCGGCGACGAAGATGCGCAGCGCGAGCACGAGGCGGAGATGGCCTCAATGGGCATGGCGCACGACGAAGAGAACGGCATCTCGGTAGATCCCGGCCAGACCAAGCAGCTGGAGGTCACGTTCGACGCGCCCGGCGAGACACTGGTCGGCTGCCACGAGCCCGGCCACTATTCGGGCGGCATGAGGGCCACGATCACCATCACCTCCTGACCTCCGGAATCATCGGCCCGACGCCGGCCCGGGTGACGCCGGACGCCCTCCGGCGGCGCCATCGACCGGCGGCCCGGAGGGGACAGGTCAATCGGCCCATGTTTCCGAGGTAGTGGCGCTCGATACTGGACCGGAGTATCACGCGGGGCCGTGATGTTGCTGGCACGACGGAACCTTCTCCGCGACCGGACTCGACTCCTGCTGAGTGTGTCGGGTGTGGGACTTGCGATGCTGCTCAGCCTCTTGCTGGCAGGGTTCGAGTCGGGGCTCTATCGCCAGCTGGCGGGGTATCTCGAACGGACCCCGGGATCGTTGGTCGTGGCACAGCAAGGCGTCGACGAGTCGCTCAGCGTCACGTCCGTGGTTCCGACCGCCACGCTCGACCGGGTGGACAAGACCGTCGGCGTGGGACGCGCCATCCCGATCGTCGCGCAATTCGTCATCTTGGACGTGCACGACCGCAAGCAGCCGGCGTATCTCGTCGGCTACGAGCCCGGCCGCGGCGGCGGTCCATGGGAGATCGCAGCAGGCCGCGAGCCTGCGGCCGACGACGAGGCCATCCTCGACGAGATCCTCGCCAATCGCCACGGCGTTCGCCTGGGCGACAGCTTCGATCTTGTCGGAGAGCGGTTCCGTGTGGTCGGGCTCTCGCGCGGGACGAGCTCCTGGATGACCAGCTTCCTGTTCGTACGCGCCTCGGCAGCCCGGTCGTTGCTCGGGGCGCCCGATGCCGTGAGCTTCGTGTTCGTGACAGCGGCGCCGGGCACCGACGAGACGGTCGTCGCTGACCGGCTGCGCGCGATCGGCGGCCTCGAGGTGACACCCAAGGCCGTGATGATAGAGCACGACCGGCAGGTCCTCGCGCGAGTGTTCGCGGCACCCGTCCGGCTGATGACCGGCATTGCGTTCGTTGTGGGATCGCTCGTCGTGGGGCTCGTCCTGTACGCCGCTACGGTCGAGCGGCGCCGGGAGTACGGCGTGCTCAAGGCACTCGGCGGCCGCAATCGGACCCTCTACCTCGCGACGACGATCCAGGCGCTCGTCGTCGCAATCGCGGGCGCGATTGCCGGCGTCGGTCTGACCGCCGGCGCGGCCCAGGTGGTGATGGCGGCGCGGCCGGAGTTCGCGGTCACGATCGAGGCGCCCGCGCTCGCGGTGGCGCTGGCTGCCAGCCTCCTGATGGCACTTCTCGGCGGGCTTGTCCCAGCCCGGCTCATCGCCGGGCTTGCCCCGGCGGATGTTTTCCGGAGGTAGGCGATGATCGGACTGGCGACCCGAAACTTCCGCCAGGGCCGAGCGCGCGTGGCGCTCACGATCGGGGGCGTCGGGTTGGCACTCACGCTGATCCTGGCACTTGACGGGATCTTCGCCGGCAGCGAGCGCCAGATCACGGCGTATCTCGACAACTCCGCGGCCGACGTCTGGGTCTCCCAGGCAGGCGTGCGCAACCTCCACATGTCCGCCTCGGCGCTGCCCAGAGGCGCGGTGGAGGAGGTGGCCGCCGTCGACGTCGTGGCCTCGGTCACGCCGCTGCTCTACGTCACCGGCCGCGTCGAGTTCGGGGCACAGCGGAACCTTGCGTACATCATCGGACTGCCACCCGATGCTGCGGCCGGCCGGCCGTGGCAGATTGCCCGTGGTACTGACCTCCCGGGCCCCGGAGAGGCCGTTGTTGACCGGGTGCTGGCCGAGCAGGCGGGCATCGACCTCGGGGGCCGAGTGACTATCCTCGGGCTCCCGCTCACGGTGGTCGGCCTCTCCGAGAACACGATCACGATCACCAATTCGATCGCGTTTGTCGCCTTCGCGGATTTCGCCGCGGTTCGACCCGGCGATGCCGTCAGCTTCGTCCTTGTACAGGTCCTGCCCGGCGCCTCCGCCGAGGACGTCGCCGCTGTCATCGAGGGCACCGTTGGCGGGGTGACCGCCCAGACCCGCAGCGCGTTCGCCGGGCAGGAGCGACGCGTCGTGCGCGACATGGCGACCGACGTCCTAACGGTCATGAGCAGCGCGGGCTTCCTGATCGGCCTCGCGGTCATGGCGCTCTCGGTCTACACGGCCACCCTGTCGCGGCGCGCGGAGTACGGCGTGCTCAAGGCGCTGGGTGCCAGCTCGCGATTCCTCTACGGCAGCGTCGTGATCCAGGCCCTGCTCGGCACAGCCGGGGCGCTGGCAGTCGGCCTTGCCGTCACGGTCGTGCTCACCGCAGTTGTACCGCGCGTTCTGCCGGGGGTCGCTCTGGCGATCGCGGTCGATTCGGTCGTCAAGGTTGCCATCATCTCCACGATCATCGCCGCCCTCGCCGCGATCCTGCCGATCCGCCAGATCGCCGGCCTCGACCCGGCGACAGTGTTCAGAAAGGGAGCCGCGCCATGACGGCGGTCACGCTCGATCTCCGGCGTGTCACGAAGCGCTTCGGCGAGGGCGACGCCGAGGTGGTGGCCGTCCGCGACGTCTCGCTCGCGGTGGCGCCCGGCGAGGTCGTGCTCATCATGGGTCCATCGGGCTCCGGAAAGACCACTCTGCTCTCGATGATGGGTGCCCTCCTGCGGCCGACGATGGGGTCGATCCACCTCGACGGTACTGTCATCTCCGACCTGTCCGAGGGAGGCCTGCCGGACATCCGCCTGCACCACTTCGGCTTTGTCTTCCAGGACTTCAACCTGCTTTCGGCCCTGACTGCCATCGAAAACGTTGCGCTTGTAGCGGAGCTCGCGGGCCTCAGTGGCCGCGCCGCACGGACGAAGGCGATCGGGCTGCTGACCGAGCTCGGCCTCGGACGCCGGCTCGACTTCCTGCCTGAGAAACTGTCGGGCGGCGAGAAGCAGCGCGTCTCCATCGCGCGCGCCCTCGTGAACGACCCGACGGTGATCTCGCTGACGAACCGACCGCAAACCTGGACAGCAGAATCGGCCACGAGATCACGCGGCTGCTCCGGCGGATCGCCAAGGAACAGGGTCGAAGCGTGGTGATCGTCAGCCACGACCAGCGGATCCGGGACATCGCGGATCGTGTGCTGTGGTTGGAGGACGGCGAGTTCAAGGACGTCGTCACGATGGCGACCGATCCAGTCTGCGGGATGGCCGTTGAGCGCGAGCGCGCGGTCAGCGGACAGCGGGACGGCAAGACGTTGTGGTTCTGCTCCCGCGGGTGTCGCGAGGAGTTCTTCCAATCCGACGCGAGCGCGGTGTGATGGCCCGCGTCCCTGAGGTTCGCGAGGCGGCCTCGGGCCCGGCGGCCATCCTCGCTTCGATCCGGGCGTCCG
>VGPE01000157.1 GCA_016875645.1 Chloroflexota bacterium | reverse complement strand
CGATAGTGCGCCCCGTCGGCGGGCGGCGGGAGCGGATGCGGCGGTCGGATGAACTGGCCTTTGAGGATGGCCGCCTCGTCCTCGTCGGAGAGGGTGACGGCGGGGAACTTCTCGAGCCCGGTGTCCGGCCGCTGGAGCAGCATCGCCAGTTCCCCGGCAGCGGCCGCCGCACGCACCCGTTCAAGCGAGATCGCCGCGGCAAGATCGAACGGGCCGCTTCGCGTGCGAACGAGCGCTCCGAGGTGGGCGGCGCTGCCGACCGCAGCGCCGAGATCGCGGGCGAGCGAGCGCACGTACGTGCCGGCCGAGCACGCCACGTCGATCACCGCGATCGGACGCTCGGAGTCGCTCCCTTCCCATTCCACCAGGTCCAGTGCGTGGATGGTCACCGTCCTCGGCGGCAACTCCGGGACATCACCTGCCCGGGCCAGCGCGTAGGCGCGCCGACCGGCGACGTTGACCGCGCTGTAGCCCGGCGGGACCTGCTCGATCCGGCCGCGAAACTGCCCGAGTGCGAGCTCGACCGCCGCCCTGGTCGGGCCGGGGCCGTCAACCGGAGTGAGTTCGCCTTCGATGTCGTCGGTCGTGGACGAGGCCCCGAAGCACACCGTCGCGCGGTAGCGCTTCGAATCGCCGAGGTGGTACTCCACCAGGCGGGTGGCGCGGCCGAGGAATAGCGGCAGGACCCCGGTCGCGAGTGGATCCAGTGTCCCGCCGTGCCCCACCCGCTTCGTGCCCGAAAGCCGGCGGACCAGAGCAACCACGTCGTGGGACGTGGGACCGGGCGGCTTGGCGACGACCAGGATGCCGTCCACGTTCGACGCGGACGCGGTCAGCGAGTGACGAGCGCGGCGAGCCGCTCGGCCTCGGCCACGACCAGCGCCACGGCCCGTTCGAGCGATTCGCCGACCGAGACACCAGCAGCCCGGGCGTGGCCACCGCCGCCGAACGGTGCCGTCAGCTCGGTGGCGTCGACGCCGCCCTGCTTCGTCCGAACGCTTACCCGCGTTCCGCCGGCGACCTGCTTGAACAGCAGCGCGACCTCGGCCGTGTCGGCCTGCGAGAGCAGATCGATGAGTCCTTCTGAGTGGGCCGGCAGGGCGCCCGAGACCAGCAGGTCATCATCGACCACCGTCGTCCACACGACGCGCTCGTTCACGGTGGCCTCGAGCCGGGCCAGCAGCCGCCCGATCAGGCGCAGCTGGGGCACCGGCTTGGTCCGGTAGAAGCGCCGCGAGAGTTCGCTCAAGGGCGCCCCCGTCGCGAGGAGCGCCGCCGCCACCCGCAGCGTCCGGGGCGTCGTGTTGGGGTGCGCGAACGTCGCCGTGTCGGTCACGATCCCCGCGAGCAGGTTCGTCGCAAGAGCGCCGCCCTCCGCGTCGAGTGGGACACCGAGGCGAGCCGCCAGGAGCGCGACCATCTCGCACGTCGCGGCGGCCGAGGGGTCGATCCAGTCGCCGGCGTCATTCACCGGGCTCGAGACGTGGTGGTCGATCGTCACGCGCGGCAGGCGCAGGAGCAGCTCGCGATGACGGACGAACACTGCGCCCGTCCGCTCGAGGGGCCCGGCGTCGGAGATGACCAGGAGGTCGTACGCCACCGACGCCTCGGGATCGGGGCGGAAATCCGACACGCCGGGCATCAGTTCGGTGCCGGGCAGCGGCGGATCGGCGCACAGCAGGGTGACGTGGGCCCCGAGGCCTCGCCCGAGCGTCGCGACACCCAGCGACGCCCCGAGCGTGTCGGCATCGGGGTTCTCATGCGCGACGGCGAGGATCGCGCGCGCACCACGCAGGCGCCCGACCACCGCCTCCGGCACGAAGGCCGCGAGGTCGGCCAGGTCATCGGGCACGCCGATCACCCGCGGTCCCCCCGGGGACGACGGTCGGGTCCGCCAGAGCCCGTCCGGCGCTTCGGGCGACCACCTGGGCCGATGTTCGGTCCGCGCAACCTTACGGGCCGGGCAGGCCTGTTCGCGGGGGCCGGCAGCCCTGGCTCCGGGCCTCCGTCGGCAGTCGCCTCGTCGCCGTGAAGCGGGTGGATCGGCCGCGGCGTGGGCAGCGATTCGCCCGCCGCCGCGTCTCCGGGCGCTTCGCCCGCCTCGATCTCGTGCAGAAGCCGCAGGACCCGCGAACCGCGCTCGACCGAGTCGTCGAGCCGGACCGAGAATTCCGGGATGCGGCGCAACCGGAGCCGTCGCCCGAGTTGGGCGCGAACGAACGGCATTGCCCGTTGGAGGCCCCGGACGGACGCCTGGCGCGCCTCGGGCCGGCCGATCACGCTGACCCAGACCTTGGCGTGCCGGAGGTCAGGGCTGGTCTCGACGTCGGTGACGGTGACGAAGCCCACGTCGGGATCGGCGACCTCACGCGCGATGAGGTCGCCGATCTCCTGCTTGAGCAGCTCGTCGATGCGATCCGTTCGTTGCGTCATGGGGGCGCGCCTCACCGCCGCTCGGATCCGGATCAGCGGCGACCTATGAGCTCGCCGCGCGGCTGACGGTCTGTTGCGCGAAGCACTCGATGACATCGCCCTCGACCAGGTCGTGGTAGTCCGCAAGGCCGATGCCGCACTCGAAGTTCGCGGGCACCTCACGCACGTCATCGCGGAAGCGCCGAAGTGACTCGATCCGGTCGGAGACGATGATCTTCCCGCCTCGCCAGACCCGTGCCTGGGCGCGGATGATGCGGCCGTCGGTGACGTAGCAGCCGGCGATGACCGTGCGCCCGATCCGGAAGATCTGGCGAACCTCGGCCCGGCCCTCGACCACTTCGACGATCTCCGGCTCGAGCATGCCCTTGAGGGCCGCGTCGATGTCGTCGGTCAGCTTGTAGATGATGTCGTAGAGGCGAACGTCGACGCCCTCGGTCTCGGCCGTCCGGCGTGCCGTGTCCGCGAGCCGCGTGTTGAAGCCGACGACGATCGCGTTGGACGCCGACGCCAGGAGGATGTCGTTGTCGGTGATGTCGCCGGCGCCCTCATGAAGGAGGTTGATCCGGACCTCATCGGCCGACAGCTGCTCCAGCGCGTGCCGGATCGCGCCCAGGGAACCGGACACGTCGGCCTTGAGGATGATCCGCAGCTCCTTGGTCTGCCCCGACTGGATCTGGCGGTACAGGTCCTCGAGCGTTGCCCGGCCCTGCTGATCGCTACCGCGTGCAGCTGTCTGGGCACGCCGCTGCTCGACCATCGTGCGCGCGACCTTCTCGTCGGCGACCACGCGCAGGATGTCGCCGGCCGCGGGCACTTCGGAGAGCCCGAGGACCACGACCGCACTGGCCGGCCCGGCCTTGGAGACCCGCTTGCCGGCGCCGTTCTCGAGCGCTCGGACCTTGCCGTACGTGGCGCCCACGACGATCGTGTCACCGACGCGGAGGGTCCCCGTCATCACGAGCGCGGTGGCGACGGGGCCCCGGCCCTTGTCGAGTTCCGCCTCCACGATGGTCCCGACCGCCCGCCGCTTGGGATTTGCCGTCAGCTCCTGGAGGTCGGCGACCAGCAGGATCATGTCGATGAGGTCATCGATGCCGACCCGGGTCTTGGCCGAAACCGCGACCATCGGCACCTCGCCACCGTAGTCCTCGACCACCACTCCCGCCTCGGCCAGCTCGTTCTTGACCCGGTCGGGATTGGCGTCGAGCTTGTCGATCTTGTTGAGCGCGATGACGAGCGGCACCTTGGCGGCGCGCGCGTGGTCGATCGCCTCGAGGGTCTGGGGCATCACGCCGTCGTCGGCCGCGACCACGATGACCGCGATGTCCGTCACCTTCGCACCGCGGGCCCGCATCGCGGTGAACGCCTCGTGGCCGGGCGTGTCAAGGAAGACGACACGCCGCTCGCCGCGAGTCACCTCGCTTGCGCCGATGTGCTGGGTGATGCCACCTCGCTCGCCCGCGGCGACGGTCGTGCTGCGGATCGCATCGAGCAGGCTGGTCTTGCCGTGGTCGACATGGCCCATCACGGTGACGATCGGCGCGCGCGGCTCGAGGTCCCGCGGGTCGTCGGCCTCGAACAGCACTTCCTTGGCGGCCTCGGGCGTCGGCCCCTCGCCGTTGCCCTCGACGGTCGCGGCACCGGCCTGGGGGCTCGGTGCGATCGCCTCGGCAACCTCGTAGCCGAGCTCGCCCGCGACCAGTGAGGCGGTGTCGCGGTCGATCAGCTGGTTGATGCTGGCGAAGATGCCGCTCTTGATCAGCTCGCGGATGACGTCCGCCGGGTTGACCCCCAGCTGCGCCGCAAAGTCCTTGACCGTGATCGTGGCCGGCAGCTCGATCGCGCCTCGTTCGCGCGGATCCAGAGTCTGGATCGACGTCGCGCCCGAACCGGCCTCGCGCCGCGGCGGCTTGCGCGGACCCCGTCGATTGCGCGTGCCGCTCCTACTCCTGGCCAATCACATCTCCTTCGCTCGTTGCGCCAATCCTCGCATCCGGCGCGGCTTCCCGCGCGCCCGCCGCCAGTCCGCCTCCGGGACCGAGCCGAGCCCGAAGCTCGGCCGGCACCGGGACCTCCAGCGCGCGGCCAAGGGCGTTGCGCTCGAGCGCGGTCTGCCAGCAGCCCCCAGCGGCACACAGGTAGGCGCCTCGGCCGGGGGCCCGGCCGGTCTCATCGATCTCCATCCGACCATCCGCGGTGCGGACGATGCGGAGCAGGGCTCGTTTCTGCCGGCTGGTCCGGCAGGCGACGCATGTGCGCTCCGGGACCCGCCGGCGGCGAACTCCCGGCGAGGGTGTGCCGATCAGGACACCCCTTCGGCCGACTTCGGGCGAGCGCGCGGCTTGGGCGCGGGCTTCTCGGCGGCGTGGTCCGCTGGGGCCGGGCCCGTGCCGTTGGTGGCTTCGGCCGCGACCGGCACAGCCGATCCCTCGCTGGTCGCGGCGGCATCGGCCGCCTTGCCAGCGACCTTGCGAGTCCGTGTCGCTCGCTTCACGGGAGCCGGCGGCTCCACGGGCGGCTCCACCGGTGTCGCCTCGGCACGACGGGGAGAAGGGCCGGTCGGTGCCGGCGGGACCACCGCCGCCTCGACGGATGCTGCAGCCGCGACCCGCGCCGCCTCGGCGACCGAGACATCGCTGCGGATGTCGATCCGCCAGCCGGTCAGCTTGGCGGCGAGCCGCGCGTTCTGGCCCTCGCGCCCGATCGCGAGCGAGAGCATGCGCTCCGGCACGACGACGTTTGCGATCCGGTGCTCCTCGTCGATCGTGACGTTGAGCACCTGGGCTGGGCTCAGGGCGTTGGCGACGAAGACGGCCGGGTCGTCGTGCCAGGGAATGACATCGATCTTCTCGCCGCCGAGCTCCGCGACCACCGCCTGGATCCGCGCCCCGCGCTGGCCGACCGTGGCGCCGACCGGGTCGAGACCCTCCTGGCGGCTTCCGACGGCGACCTTGGACCGGCTGCCCGCCTCGCGCGCGATGGCCCTGATCTCGACCGTGCCGGCGTGGATCTCCGGGACCTCCAGCTCGAACAGGCGCCGCAGGAAGCCCTTGTGCGTGCGGCTGACGTAGATCTGCGGCCCGCGCGTGGTACGGCGGACCTCAAGCACGAAGGCCTTGACGTTCTGGCCGATCCGGTAGTGCTCGGACGGGCTCTGCTCGGTGGTGGCGAGGATGGCCTCAACGTTCTTGCCGACGTCGAGGATGATGGCCCGTGGCTCGACGCGATTCACGGTGCCGGTGATCATCTCGCCCGAGCGGCTTGCGAACTGGTCGAAGACCACGTCACGCTCGGCCTCGCGGAGGCGCTGGAGGACAACCTGCTTGGCCGTCTGGGCGTGGATGCGCCCGAACGCCTCCTGGTCGAGCTGTTCGGTCTCGACGAGGTCGCCGATCGTGGCGTTCGGGTCGTAGACCCGTGCGTCCGCCACGTTGATCTCGGTGAGCGGGTCCTCGATCTCGCTGACAACGCGTCGGGCCCGGAACACCCGGATCTTGCCCGTTTCCGCGTCGATCCGGACGTGGATGTCCTCGTCACCGGCGACCCGACGGTAGGCCGACTGGATGGCCTCCTCCACCGTGCGGATCAGTTGCTCTCGCGGAACCTGCTTCTCTGCGTTCAGCTGGAGGAGGGCGCCGACGAAATCGCGACTCACCATGCGCCTCCTTCATCGTCAGTTTTCGGGCCGCGAAAACAAAACGTGGGGGTCACCCACGTCAAGGAGGCGGCCGGTTCGTGTGTGCGAAGTATAGCCCGAACGCGTTCCAGGCTCAATCGCGGCCCCGCGGAGCGCGGTCAGCGGCCTGCGGCTGCCCCGCCGTCCGTCTCGATCCGCCATTCCGGGCGTTCCGCGCGCGACACAGGCAACCGCAGGCTCGCCGCCACGGCGTCTGCGGCGCTCCGCGCCGGCCCGCGTGGTGTCGCAGGCACGCGCCGGGCGCTGTCCATGACGGAGGCCCGGTTGCGCGATGGCGGTACGCAGCGCGTTCCAAGGCGCCATCGGGGGACCCGCACGAGGCGGCCTGGAACGCCCGGCGTTCCATCAGGTGAGTCGTGCCCCGCCGTGGCGACCGGGGAGTTCCAATGATGAACGGGCGCCTCCGCGAGTTGCGCCCTGGAACCGCACGCGCACCAGGCGCGGCGTCAGGCGCGACGCGCACCAGGAACGGCGTCAGGCGCGACGCGCACCAGGAACGGCGTCAGGCGC
>VGPE01000156.1 GCA_016875645.1 Chloroflexota bacterium | reverse complement strand
GCGGCGCGTGGCGGGCGAGTTCGACGAGGGCCGCCCCGAGCGGTTCCGGGTCTGCGGCAACGACCGCTGCCGCTGGGTGTTCTACGACCGCTCGCGGCCCGGCAGCCGGCGCTGGTGCGAGATGTCGTCCTGCGGCAACCGGATGAAGGCGGCGCGGCACCGGGCGCGCCAGAAGGCGCAGCAGGGGAGCGCGCCGGCCGGCGCCTGACGGCAGCGAGCGACGGCCGCCTCTACTGGCTGCAACAGTTGGCCCGCCACACGCAACGTCTGGTGGGACGTGCACGACGCGGCGCACATTTGCCTGCCAGCGGGTCCGGCGGTGCCGGCGCCGGGGTCGCGGGGTCGCCCCGCGGCTCGGTCACCTGCGTCGACGACCTGACTAATCCTTGAAGTCGCGCACCACGATGTTGACGAGGCGGCCGCCGCCCGCGTGGATGATCCGCGCCGGCTCCCGCCCGGCCATGATCTCGCGCACGCGGTCGCGCGCGAGCGCCACCTGCTCCAGTTCGATCTGGCTGATCCCGACCGGCACGCTGACGCGGTCGCGGACCTTGCCGTTGACCTGGATCGGGACCTCGCGCAGTTCGTCCACGACGGCCGCCGCGTCGAAGTCCGGCCAGCGCTCGGCATGGATGGAGGACCATGCGCGGCCGGCGGCCGCCAGGCGGCGGCTCCACAGCTCCTCGGTGATGTGCGGCGCGGCCGGGGCCAGCATCAGCAGCAACAGCCGCGTCGCCTCGTCGAACGCCGATCCCCCGGCGACCTCGGTGCCGCGGTAGCGCATCAGCAGGTTGGTCAGCTCCATCAGGTGGGCGACCATGGTGTTGAAGCGGAAGCCCTCGTACTCCTCGCTGACGACGCGCAGCGTGCGGTGCGCCGCCATCCGGATGGCCGCCTCCGCGGCCGTGGCGTCCTGGCCCGCCGGGAAACGCCCGGCCTCCGGATCGCCCGGTTCGAGGCCGTGGGGATCCAGGACCACCGTCCAGACCCGGTTCAGGAAGCGGTGGACGCCGCCGATGCCGGTCGGGTTCCACGGGCCGCCCTGGTCCCAGGGGCCCATGAACATCAGGAACAGGCGGACGGTGTCGGCACCGTAGCGCCCGACCAGCTCGTCGGGATCCTGGACGTTGCCGCGGCTCTTGCTCATCCGCTCGCCGTCGGCCCCCAGGACCTGGCCCTGGTTGAAGAGCTTGCGGAACGGCTCGCGCTCGCGGACCAGGCCCATGTCGGCGAGTGCCTTGGTGAAGAAGCGCGCGTAGAGCAGGTGCATGACGGCGTGCTCGGCGCCGCCGGTGTACTGGTTCACGGGGCACCAGCGCGCCGCCATGTCCGTGTCGATGGGCGTGTCGGACGCGTGCGGTGAGAGGTAGCGATACCAGTACCAGGAGGAGTCGATGAAGGTGTCCATCGTGTCCGTCTCGCGTCGGCCCGGACCACCGCATTTCGGGCAGGTGGTGTGCAGGAACTCCGCGTTGGTCTTGAGCGGGCTTTCTCCGGTGGGCTTGAAGTCCACGTTCTCGGGCAGGATCACGGGCAGCTGGTCGTCCGGGACGGGCACGATCCCGCACGACGGGTCGGCCTCGCAGTACACGATCGGGAACGGCGTGCCCCAGTAGCGCTGGCGGCTGATCAGCCAGTCGCGCTGGCGGTAGCCCACGGTGAACTTCGCCTTGCCGTGCTTCGCCAGCTCCTCCACGATCTGCCGGCCGCCGTCAACCGCGGACATGTTCGTGAATCGACCGGAATTCACCAGGCGCTCGTCCTGGGTGTGGGCGACGTACGCGCTCTCGAGCGGCTCGTCGCCGGTGATGTCGGCCGCGGCCACGACCCGCCGGATCGGCAGGCCGAAGCGCTGCGCGAACGCGAAGTCCCGCTCGTCATGCGCGGGCACGGCCATGATCGCGCCGGTGCCGTAGCCGGCCAGCACGTAGTCGGCGATCCAGATCGGGATCCGCTCGCCGTTGATCGGGTTGATCGCATCGGCCCCGATGGGCACGCCGGTCTTCTCGCGGTCGGTCGAGAGGCGGTCGATCTCGGACTGGCGACGCGCCTGGAAGACGTAGGCCTCCACCTCGGCGCGGCGCTCGGGCGCGGTCAGCTTCTCGACCAGGGCGTGCTCCGGCGCCAGGACCATGAACGTGGCACCGAACAGCGTGTCGGGCCGGGTCGTGAAGACGCGCAGCTCGTCGCCGCCGGGCTGGTGCTCGTCGGCGGCCACGTCGAAGACGAGGTCTGCGCCCTCCGAGCGGCCGATCCAGTTCGTCTGGGCGACCCGGATCGGCTCCGGCCAGTCGATCTGGCTGAAGTCCAGAAGCTCGTCGCTGTAATTGGTGATGCGCAGGAACCACTGCTCGAGGTCGCGCTTGATGACCGGGGTGCCGCACCGCCAGCAGACGCGGTTGGCGCCCTCGACCTGCTCACGGGCCAAAGTGACCTGATCCTTGGGGCACCAGTCCACCGGCGCCATCGCGCGGTAGGCGAGACCCTGCTCGAGGAAGCGCAGGAAGAACCACTGGTTCCAGCGGTAGTACTCGGGGTCGCACGTGACGACCTCGGCGTTCCAGTCGAACGTGGCGCCCATCGAGCGCAGCTGGCGGCGCATGTTCTCGATGTTCCGCATCGTCCAGATGCGCGGATGGATGTTGCGGGCAATGGCGGCGTTCTCGGCCGGCAGGCCGAACGCATCGAAGCCGATCGGCAGGAACACGTTGTCGCCGTGCATCCGCCGGAAGCGCGCGAGCGCATCGGTCGGCGTCTTGATGTACCAGTGGCCGATGTGCAGGTCCCCCGACGGATACGGGTACATCGTGAGCAGGTAGAATCTGCGGCGGCTCGTGTCCTCGAGGTCGGTCTCGTAGAGGCGCTGTTCGGCCCAGCGGGCCTGCCAGCGCGGTTCGATCTCGGTGGGCGCGTAGCGCTCGATCCGGGTCCGGCCGGTGCTGTCTCCGGTGGTGTGGGCGGTCGTCACGGACATGGCCTCAGAAATACAGAACCCCTCGCCGCTCCCGGCGAGGGGTGATTGTGGCAGCCTCCTCAGCCGGTCAGCGCGTGTGCGTGCCGAGAAGGAGGAGGGCGGAGGGATCGACGCGGGCGGCGGCGACCGCCACGGAGTCGGGCGTTGGTGGAGCTACGGGGATTCGAACCCCGGACCTTCTGAATGCCATTCAGACGCTCTCCCAGCTGAGCTATAGCCCCACGTGGTCGCGCGGGAGTCGCGGGCGGGCAGTGTACAACGTTGGTGGGGCGCTGGCCGCGCGAAGCTCGCCACGGCGGCGCTGGTGCGTGGGACGTTCCAGGCAGCAACCGGATGTTGGATCGGTAGCCCGGCGGGTCGTCACGTGTGCCAGTCGAGCGCTGGCTTGCCCGTTGGAACCTCGCGTGTTCCGGTCCGCGGTCCGAGTTGCGCCTTGGAACCGCCGAGGTTCCGGTGGGTCGACCGAATGCGCGTGGTTGACCTCCGCTGGCCCGACCCGGGCCGACGCTCCTCACGGCCCCGGTCCGACCTGCCGTCAGCCGACCGGCGAAGTCGCGACCTCCGAAGGCCCGGAGATCACAATGGGCACTCGCTCGGCCCGGTCTGCGGAACCGCCGGGACCACCGGCAACGAGCCGCGCATAGGGAATCGGCCGCCGGATCCGGCCCAGGGCGACGAAGCGGCGCGCTGCGTCGTCCTCGAGGTGGTGCACGATCACCGGCACCACCGTGTGCCCCGCCGCGCGTGCGGCCCGCCACCGGCGCGCGCCGTCGAGGATCTCGAAGTGGTCGCCGTCGTCCGCGACGCGGGCGAGGATGGGGGCGAGGACTCCCAGGTCCACGACCGAATCGACCAGCTCGTCGAATGCGACGACGTCCGTCTCCGATGCGTCGATGCCCGGATGGAGCTCCAGTCGATCGATCGGGACGACCTGCACGGTGGCCGGCGCCTGAGTCTCGAGGGAGAGCAGTCCGGCGACGGCGAAGGTGACGCCACGCTCCTCGGTGAGTCGCCGCTTCGCGGTCGTTCGGAAATCAGGTCGGCTTCGGCGCATCGGGTCCTCAGGCGGTCGGTCGTAAGGGGGAAAGGGGTGGTCGGCGCGACTGCGCCCGTGGCTCCCGGATCGTAGTGGCCGGCGGGCATTCGGGTTCTTGCGGCGTCGCTCCACGGCCGTTCGCGGTCTTCGGGTGCCGGGTCGCAGACGGTTCGGGGGCCGACATACAATCAGCGCAAGCCGACGCAGGACCGGCCAGATCGAGCGTGCGATGGCTTTCCCCGGCCACCCCGAATCGAGCCGCATGCCGTCCGTCGATCCGCCACTGACCGGCGGTGACCGGCGGGCGCTCCGGGCCCTCATCTACCTCTCCCTGACGGCGATGGTGTTCGTCGTCATCTGGTTCCTGGCCCAGCTCGTCGCGATCTTCTCGGACATTCTGAGCATCTTCTTTCTCGCGTGGCTGCTCGCGTTCCTCGTCGACCCGATCGCCACGCGGCTGGTGCGGGCCAACCGCTGGTTGCCGCGCCACCTGGCCGTCCTGATGGTCTTCGGGCTCCTGTTCGCCGCAATGGTCGGGCCGTTGCTCCTCCTGACGGGGGCGCTCGCGAGCTCGATCAGCGACCTGAGCCGCTCACTCCCGCAGCTCCGCGCGGACCTGCCGCAAATTCTCGAGCCGGTGCAGCGGATCGTGGACGACATCGGGCTCGACCGGCTGGACCTCGCCCAGGGCAGCGTGGACCTCCTCGATCAGTTCAGCCGCAGCACCGACGCGTGGCTCGAGCCCATTCGGGATGCCGCCGTCGCGAGCGTCACCGTGTTCGGGACGTTCTCGCTGATCGTCTTCCTGGCGCTCTACATCGCTGCCGACGGCGCCCAGCTGCGGACAGCGGTCCTGCAGCTCATCCCCGGCAGGTTCGCAGGCGACATCGAGCTCCTGGAGACGAGCGTCGCTCGTTCCTTCGGCGGCTTCGTTCGCGGCCAGGTCCTGCTGGGCATCGTGTATGGCGCGTTCGCCGGGCTGACCACCGTCCTGCTGGGACTGCCTTACCTGCCGCTGATTGCGGTCATGGTCGGCCTGCTCCACGCGGTCCCGTTCTTCGGACCGTTCGTGTCATGGATTCCGCCGGTCCTCGCGGCCGTCCTGTACCGGCCCGACGCGATCGGGCCGGCCATCCTGATCATGGCGATCGGGATGCTGGTCACGATGAACGGGATCCAGCCGCGCCTGATGGGTTCGGCCGTGGGCCTCAATCCAGCGGCTGTGCTGGCCTCGGTCCTCATCGGGGCGCGCCTCTACGGCGTCCTCGGGGCCATCTTCGCGGTCCCGGTCGTGGCCGTGATTGCGGCGGTCATCGCCCACTGGAGCCGGTCGCGGATCCGCCCGGAAGTCTCGGCGGCAGCGGCGCTCGAGGCGAGCGAAGCCGCATCACGGGCCGAAGAGGACGCCCGGCCGCCACGGAGCCGGATCCGCCGGCGCGCGCCGGTCCAGAAGGGCGACGCCGCAGCACCCTGAGAGCCCCCGCGCGGAACGTCGCAAGGCCGCCGGTGCCGCCCGCGCGCGCCACCCACCTACACTTGGAGCCGCGACAACTCACTGCTGCAGGGACACGCCGTGCGCTTCCAGGGCACCACCGACTTCATGGCCGAACGGCCGGAGATCTGGGCCTTCCTCGTCAACCCGAGCCGGATCGGCCCATGCGCACCGGTCCCAATCGAGCGGGTCGACGACACCCATTTCCGCGCCACCGCCAAGGTGGGCAGCGGGATCTTCTCGGCGAAGGTCAGCCTGGAGTTGGAACTGGTCGAGGCGATTGAGCACGAGCGTGCTCTCCTCGAGGGCCGCGGCCGGGGATCGGGCACCACTTTGACGGGCAGCACCTCGTTCCAGCTGCGCAACGGCACCATGGATGGCATCACGACCGTGGACTGGGTGGCCGAGATCGAGCTCGAGGGCATGCTTGCGGGCCCGGCCGGCCGGATCATCGCCGAGCAGGGCGAGCGTGCGATCAGCCAGCTTCTCGACTGCATCCGGGTGCAGGTCGAAGGCTGAAGGGCGGTTTCGGGCGGACCGGGTCGCGGCCGGCGCTGACTCGCGATCCCTGACGATCAAGACGGCTGGCTCACGCCGTCGGCGGGGGGTCTCACCGCGCCTGGGGTCGCGCTCGCCGCTGCCTGATCGTCAGACGTGGCTGATCCCGGCCCGTGGCCGGCCGAGCGGACCGTCCCTGGCCGGACGACCTCAGCGCGCGGCGGTCACCTCGATCTCGATCGTGTAGGGCGAGACCAGCCCGGCGACCTGGAGCGACGCGCGGGCCGGCGGATCGGTCGGGAAGTACTGGCGGTAGACCTGGTTGTAGGTGGCGTAGTTCGACATGTCGGTCAGGTAGACAGTGCAGCGCACGGCGTCTGCGTAATCGAGCCCCGCGCCGCGGAGCAGCCGGCCCACGTTCTCCAGCATCTGGCGGCACTCCGCCTCGAAGCCGCCGGCGGCCACCGTGCCCGTGGCGGGGTCCGTGCCGACGAGCCCGGCGAGGTAGACGAAGCCGTTGGCCTCGACGACGTGCGAGAGCAGCGGGCTCGGGGCCTGGCCCTCGACCCGGATGACCTTCTTGGGCACGGAGCTTCCTCCCGGGCTGGATGCGCGCCCCGGCGGGACGCGCGAGGGATGACAATCGCCGTTGCAAGGGTAGCGACCGACGCGACGTCACGAGAGGAGCGCTCATGACCGGAACAGGCGGGTTGACTGGCCGGGTGGCCGTCATCACGGGCGCGGGCGGCGCGATCGGGACGGCTATCGCCCATGCGCTGGCCGCCGATGGAGCGCGGATCGTGGTGGCGGAC
>VGPE01000155.1 GCA_016875645.1 Chloroflexota bacterium | reverse complement strand
TGTGCCGGAGGTACTGCTATGGGCAGTACGAGGCCAGGGGCACAGGGGCAGATCGCGCGACGGGCCGCGCCGAGAGGCGCGCGGCGGCCGCGGACACGGGCCAGCGGTGAGCGCAGACGCGGGCCGAACGCAGGCGCCGGCGGCCGACAGCGGGGCGCCCGCAGGGCGCGGCATGGGCTCCGACGGACCTCGACTTGCCTCGCCCCGCTACCATGGGACCGTGCCCACGGCTCTTTAGGCGATTCATCGAGGGATTCCCCGCGCATGCATAGGCCGCCGAGGGCACTGGTTGCCTTCGTCGCGCTCGCGATCGTCGCGACCGCACTCCCCGTCGGCACGCTCCCCCTCCTCGACGACATCCGGTCGGCCGTGGGCGGCGATCCCCGCCCTGCGAAGGCTGCGATCCTGCAGTCGTTCGCCTCGGAGGGCAGTGCGCCCGTCGCGCCCGGCGTCACGCACGATTGGGGCGTTATCGGCACCGGCTCCGGGCGCCAGGTCGTGCACCTCGTGAACGTGGCCGCGGGCGCCCCGGGCATCAGCATCGAAGCGGCGCTGAGCAACGATGCCGTCGTCGGCCTGGAACGCGCGACCAGCATGGCGAACCGCTCCAGCTTCGACGGCCACCGGGCCGTCGCCGCCATCAACGGGGACGTGTGGTCCGCGTCGAGCGTCGGGGCGAACGCCGCACCGTTCGGGCTGCACATCCAGAACGGCGAACTCATGACCGCCGGACCGTTCGGCCGTCCGACCTTCGGCGTCGGCCCGGGAGGCGTGCCGATCATCGGGGCGCCGGTCGTGAGCGCCTACCTCGTTGCTGCCGACGGCTCCATCGAGCAGATCGATCGGGTCAACCGGCGCCGCCTGGCCGGTGAGCTCGTGCTCTATACGCCGCGGTTCGGCTCGCGAACCGACAGCAGCGCGTCCGGGATTGACGTGGTCCTCGGAGGGGTGCCGCTCCCCCTTCCGGCCACGCTCAACACGCCCGTCACCGTCCTGGAGGTCCGGCCGGCTGCGGCCGGCGTTCCGATCGAGCCGGGTACCGTGGTGGTGACCGGGCCCGACACCTCGCTCATCGCGACGCTCCAGCCCGGGGCCCAGATCAGCCTGACGCTGTCGATCACCGCGGGCTGGGAAGCGGTCACCCAGGCGATCGGCGGGCGTGAATTCCTGCTGCGCGGCGGGAGCATGTTCCTCTCGCCCCGGCCCGCGATCGCCGATCAGCGCCACCCGCGCACAGCCGTCGGGATCACCACCGACGGCGGCGTCATTCTCGCAACGGTCGACGGACGCAAGAACGGCCACAGCGTCGGGGTGACCAACGCCGAACTCGCGGCGCTCCTCGCCGACCGCGGCGCAGTCGACGCGATCAATTTCGATGGCGGCGGATCCACGGCGTTGGCCGTCCGCCAGCCGGGCAATATCCGGGTCACCATCGCGAACCGGCCCTCCGACGGCGCCGAGCGCTCCCTGCCGAATGCCCTTGTCGTCTACAGCGCCCACCCGGATGGTCCGCTGGCCTACCTCCACGTCCGACCAGGCTCGTCGTCGATGTACACGGGCGGCACGGTCGACTTCACCCTCAAGGGCCAGGACGCCGCCTACAACGGCATCGTCGTCCCGGCGAGCCAGGCCACCTGGTCGGTGTCGGGCGCAGGCGGGAGCTTCGACGCGAACGGCCGCTTCACCGCCGGCGCTCCCGGCACCGGCACGGTCACCGCGACGGTCAACGGAGTCGTGGCGACATCGACCGTCACGGTCCTCGCGGATACGACCGCACCCGATGCGTCGCCGCCGACCATTCGGTTCCTCGTTGGCGATCAAGTTGGCGCCATGGTGCCCGCGCACGTCAGTTGGGGGGCAGCGCGCGACATCGGCCTGGGTGTGGCCGGCTATGAGCTCCAGAGCAACCAGGACGGCGCCGGCTGGGTCACGATCCCGTCGGGCAGCGCGCTCAACCGCTACGCCAGGCCGGCCCTTGCGCGGAGCGGCACCTACCGCTTCGCCGTGCGTGCCTCCGACATGGCCGGCAACGTCGGCGGGTTCGACTCGGGCTCGTCGTTCCGGGTCGCGACCCTCTCGGAGGCATCGGGCTCCATCGCGTACAGCAAGGGCTGGAGCCGCATCACATCGCCGTCCTACGACGGGCGCTACGCGATGTCCACCAGGCTGCCAGGCGCCTCCGCGACATACAGCTTCGTGGGCACCGACTTCGCCTGGGTCTCGACCAGGAGCCCGGTTCGGGGTGCCGCGCGCGTCTACGTGGACGGCACGTACCTCACGACCGTGGATCTGTACTCCCCGGACACGCAGGTGCGGCAGATCGTCTTCAGCCGCAGCTGGTCCAGCCTGGCGCGCCACACCATCCGCATCGAGGCGGTCGGGACGGCCGGCCACCCGCGAGTGGACATCGACGCGTTTGTGGTGCTGGTGGCGGCAGCCAGCCCGCTGCCGGCGCCCGGCACGCCGACGCCGGCTCCCACTCCAGGTCCCACACCCGCGCCCTCGCCGAGCCCGAGCCCGACGCCCTCGCCGAGCCCGACCCCCACGCCGTCGCCCGTCGCAGACGCCCTGCTGGTGGGGGCCGGCGACATTGCCTCGTGCGGGCTGACCGCGGACACGGCCACGGCGAAGCTGATCGCCTCGATCCCGGGCACGGTCTTCACCGCGGGCGACAACGCGTACGAGAGCGGCACCGCGGCCGAGTTCGCCGACTGCTACGACCCGACGTGGGGGCCCTTCAAGTCACGCACGCGGCCCACGCCGGGCAACCACGACTACGTGACCAGCGGCGCGTCCGCCTACTTCAACTACTTCGGGGCCCAGGCGGGCGATCCCGGCAAGGGCTTCTATGCCTATGACGTCGGGGCGTGGCGTGTCTACGCGCTCAACAGCAACTGCGCTGCGTCCGGCGTGGGCGGCTGCGGGCCCGGATCCCCGCAGGAAACGTGGCTGCTCCAGGACCTCGCCGCAAACCCGCGCCAGTGCGTGGCGGCGATCTGGCACCACCCGCGGTTCAGCTCCGGCCAGCATGGCAACAGCACCGCGATGGCCACGATCTTCACGCACCTCTACAACGCGGGCGCTGACCTGGTCATCAACGGCCACGATCACAGCTACGAGCGGTTCGCGCCGCTGCGGCCGGATGGCGCGCACGACCCGGCCCGCGGCATCCGCCAGTTCGTGGTCGGCACGGGCGGCGCGTCGCTGCGGACCCTCGGGACGGTGAAGGCCAACAGCGAAGTGCGGAGCAGTGCAGCCCATGGCGTGCTCAAGTTGACCCTGGGCGGCGCGGGGTACCGCTGGGACTTCATCCCGATCGCCGGCCGGACGTTCACAGACACGGGCGCCGGGACCTGCCACTGATCCCATACCATCGCCGGTA
This sequence comes from Chloroflexota bacterium, assembly GCA_016875645.1. Lineage (GTDB taxonomy): Bacteria > Chloroflexota > Limnocylindria > Limnocylindrales > CSP1-4 > VGPE01. The sequence goes on along the minus strand of VGPE01000155.1, from coordinate 3,444 downwards.
GTGAGCGACGACACGCAGGACATCACCATCCTTCGTGACGTCATGATCCCGCTGCGGGACGGCACGCACCTCGGCGCGAACGTCTACCTGCCGACCGATGGGAGGCCCGTCCCGGCCCTCGTCCAGTACACGCCGTACCTCAAGGACGGCCTCGGTGGCCGCGGGATCGTGGACGTCATCCAGCGCCGGCTCGCGCGCCGCGGGTACGCCGCGGTGACGCTGGACATCCGCGGTTACGGCGCCTCGGAGGGCGTCCCCGCCCCGCCGTTTGCGATCCAGGAGGCGATCGACGGCCACGACGCTCTCGCGTGGCTCGCAGCGCAGCGCTGGTGCACTGGCCGGACCGGGATGTGGGGCGTCTCCTGGGGCGGCAACACGGGTCTCGCGGTGGCCGCGACGAACCCGCCCTCGCTGGGCGCCATCGTCACGATCCACGCGATCGATGACGAGTTCACCGGCGCCGCCTGGCCGCACGGCTGCCGCGGCCTCGTCGTGGGCGACATGGACTGGGGCTTCCGCTGCGTGGGACTCCAGCTGCTGCCGCCGCTGCGGTTCACGGAACCCGACTGGCCCGACCGCTGGCGGGCGCGCCTGGACGCCATGGAGCAGCCCTTCCCGTTCACCTGGTACGCCATCGCGCCCTCGACCTGGGCCACGTGGCGGACCGAGATCGAGCGGATCCGCGTGCCGACACTCGCGGTGTCGGCGTTCCATGACTCCTACCCGCTCGAGACAGTGGAGTATCACGACCGCCTCCAGGTCCCGCGCCGGCTCCTGCTGGGACCGTGGAAACACGAGCACCCCGATTTCGCCGTCCACTCCCCGATCGGCTTCGAGGCCGAGATGGCGCGCTGGTTCGACCACTGGCTCAAGGGAATCGGACCTGCGCCCCTGGAGCCGCCGGTGACCTGGTGCGAACAGCCCTCGCTGACCTGGCGCTCCGGCCCGACCTGGCCACCTGCCGGGAGCAGCCTGGTCGATCGTTTCGCGGCGCCGGACGGGCGGCTGACGGCCGACAGCCCGACGACCGCGGAAACCCAGGACTACCGGGTCGACCCGACGGTCGGCCTGTCGGCACTGCCCTGGGACTGGACGACGGGCACGCCGGCGACGCCGCCGGACATCTCGCCCGACGATCACCGGGCCCTGGCCTGGACGACCGAGCCGCTGGCTTCGGCCCTGCTGCTGGAGGGCAACCCCGAGGTCGTGATCCACCTCGAATCGGACCAGCCCGACGTCCCGTTGCGAGCCTGGCTGAGCGATGTGTCGCCGTATGGCCGCTCCACGCTCATCAGCCAGGGCTGGGTCCGGCCGACCCACCTGCTGGGAGGGCCGTTGCGGCCCGGCGAGCCCGTCGAACTGGTCGTGCCGCTCAACCCGACCAGTTACCGGGTCGCGGCCGGCAACCGGGTCCGGCTTGCCGTGGCGGGTTCCCATTTCCCTGCCCTCGTCCCGGCCCCGGCCAACGCGAACCTGCGCGTTCATTGCTCGCCGGCGCGGCCCACGCGCATCCGCCTGCCGATGGTCGACCCGGCCCGCGCCGCCGCCGGTCCGGCCCCGGCGTTCGCGCCCGCCATCACCGACCGACCGGAGGGAATCGTCAACGACGCGACGTACGAAGTACGGCGCTCGCTCGACGACACGCTGGGCGCCTACGACCTGCGGCGGCGGTCCCGGGGCCGGCTCGAAGGCGGCGGCCTGCTGACCTGGTCGCTCGACGCCACCGTCGAGGTGGCGCGGGCGCGCCCGGGCACGTTCGCCATGCACGCCACGCAGACCTGGCGCGTCGAGCCCGACGGAGCGGGCACGCCGGCTCAGCCGATCGAGTTGCGCCTAACCGGGGACGAGACCTTCGACCGGTTCGTCATCACGGCGGAGGCGGACATCGGCGGGCGCCGGATCTTCTCACGCACGTGGGAGCAGGACCTGCGCGACGCCGAGTGGCACATTCGTTCGTGACCCGCGTCGCGAGCCGCGCCTACTGGAACGAGGCCCTCGAGACCGTCGCTCCCGGACCGCTCGCCGACTTGACCGCGCGCCTGTTGCGCGAGCAGCTCGCGTACGCAGCCCGCCGCAGCGCGTTCTACCGCGCGAAGTGGGCGGCCGCGGCTGTCGATCCCGCCCGCGTCTCGGGGCCGGACGACCTGCCGGCGCTGCCGTTCACCGAGAAGCCCGACCTGGTTGCGGCACAGGCCGGCGGTGGGCCGTTCGGGACGAACCAGGCGGCGCCCGCGGATGCCCTGGTTCGGATGCAGGCGACGGGCGGCACGACCGGGCGACCGCTGCGCATGGCAATGACCCGCCGCGACGTCCAGACCTACAACGAGGTGGGGGCCCGCGCCGCATGGGCTGCGGGCCTGCGCCCGGGCGACATCCTGTTCGAGTGCATGAACTACAGCCTCTATGCGGGTGGCGTGAGCGACCACCTCACCTTCGAGACCGTCGGGGCGTGTGTGGCGCCCGTCGGAGTGGGCCAGTCGCGGCGGTTGCTGGAGATCCTCGGAGACCTCGGCGCGGACGCGATGCTCTACTCCACGCCGTCCTACGCCCGCCATCTCGCGGAGGTCGCCCGCGAGCAGGGGTTGGACCCCCGCGGCCTGCGCCTCCGCCGAGGCCTGTTCTCGGGTGACGCCGGCCTCGCGAACCGCGCCTACCGCGACGCGATCGAGGAGACGTACGGCCTGGTCGCCCGGAACATCTACGGGACGGGCGAGACGGCCCCGGTCGCAGCCGAATGCGATCTGGCGGACGGACTGCACTTCCTGGGCCAGGGCACGTTCCACCCGGAACTGGTGGATCCGGCGACGGGCGCTCCGGTGGCCCTCAGGGACGGCGCGGACGGCGAACTGGTGCTGACCACGCTGACCCGTGAGGCACATCCCCTGATCCGGTTCCGGACCCACGACCAGATCCGCGTCACGACGGCGCCGTGTGCCTGTGGCCGGACCGGCTTCCGGTTCCGGGTGCTGGGTCGCACCGACGACATGTTCATCGTCCGCGGCGTGAACGTCTTCCCGCTGGCCGTGGGCGACGTCCTCGGCGAGTTCCAGCCCGACGTGACGGGCGAATTCCAGGTGGTGCTCCTCGAGCCGCCGCCACTGGTGCGCCCGCCGGTGGTCCGGGTGGAGGCCGCTGCCGGGCTGCCGGAAACGACGTGGCCTGCACTCGCGGAGCGGGTGGGCACCCGGATCCGCGAGCTGCTGATGTTCACGGCCGACGTCGAGGTGCTGGCGGCCGGCACCCTGCCCCGGACCGAGCTCAAGGCCCGCCGCCTGGTGCGTGCCGAAACCGATTCGAGTCAATGAGCTCCGTGCCGGTGCTGCTCCAGGAGCGTCGCGGTCCGGTCGCCGCGTTCACGCTCAACCGGCCCGAGAAGCTCAACGCGCTCAGCCCCGAGCTGGTGGGGGCGCTGTCCGCGGCGGTGCAGACAGCCGGCACCGATGC
>VGPE01000154.1 GCA_016875645.1 Chloroflexota bacterium | reverse complement strand
AGTGTGGCCAGTTCATGATCGTGCAGGTTCCGCTCTGGGGGACGCGCCGGGCCCGCCGCAAATCCCCGCATCCAGAGGCCGGCCTTGAGCGCGGCGATGTATGTCCCACCCACATCCGGTTCGATCGCCCGCATCAGCGGGCGGATCCGGTTTGACAGTGCGGCTGCCGACTCGTGGTCGCCGGCCCGGACGAGGCGCTCCAGTGCCACCGTCAGCTCGGGCGCGAGCGTCCCCAGCACCGAGACGAAGCCCGGGGCGCCCTCCAGCCGGGCAGCCGGCTCGTTCCACTCGCCCGGAGCACTCAGGATCGCGATCCGGTCGCCCACCCGCCGCCGGATGGCGTCGAACGCGAAGATGTCCATCGTGCCGTCCTTGGTGCCGACGATGTTTCGGCATCTGGGCGAGCGCGGCGAACAGGTCCTCGTCGATGTCGAGCTGCGTGGCGAAGGTGTTGTCGTACACTAGGACGCCGATCTCGACGGCATCGCTGATCCGCCGGAAGTGGTCGATGACTTCCTCGCGTGTGGGCCGGAAGTAGAACGGCGGTCCCACCAGCACGCCGTCGACACCCAGTCGCTGCGCCCGTCGCGCCCGATCCACCGCGCCCGCGGTGTCCATGTGATTCGCGCCCGCGATGACGGGCACGGCGCCGCCGGCCGCCGCCACCGTTTCGCCGATGACCCGGTCGTACTCGGCCTCCGAGAGGCTCATGAACTCGCCAGTGGAGCTTGCGGGCAGCAGGCCACCGTGGCCCGCAAGACCGGCCGCCATGATGAACCGCGTCAGGGCGGCCACAGCATCCCCGTCCACTCGCCCGTCGTCTCGCATCGGGACGATCGGGGCAATGAACGCTCCGCTGAGGCGGGCATGGAGCGGATGCAGGTTCACGATGGCCTTCCTGGCGCTACGACGGCCCGAGGTAGAGGCCGCCACATACGGAGATGCACTGGCCGGTGACGTAGCCTGACAGGTCCGTGACCAGGAACTCGACGACCCGCGCAACGTCGAGCGGAGTCCCGATCCGCGGAAGCGGGATCTGGCGGGCCCACTCGGCCTCGCGCTCGGGGTCGTCCCAGCCGGTGGCCGCGTCAACGCGGACGGTGTGCACACTGGCTGGGGCGATCGCGTTGACGCGGATGCCGTGCGGTCCCACCTCGGCGGCGAGGAGCCTGGTGTAGTGGACCAGCCCGGTCTTGGCGATCGAGTAGTTCGCCAGGGAGCCGCCCCACTCGGCGATCACGGTGATCCCGGCGTGGGCAGCCGCGTTGACGATCCGACCCGCGCGACGGGGCTTCATGTGCCGGATCGCCGCCTGCGAGCAGAAGATCGCGCCGAGGAGGTTCAGGTCCAGCATCCAGCGCACATCCTCCTCCGGCATGATGGAGGGGTAGCTCCGATCGTGCGGGGCAAGCGAGCCGCCGGCGTTGTTCACCAGGATGTCCAACCGGCCGAAGACGCCGACCGCTTCATCCACCATCGCGTCCACACTGGCCTTGTCGCGCACGTCCGCCGCGATTCCGATGGCCCGCCGGCCGAGCGCTTCCACCTCGTCCATCACCGTCGGGGCGGAGAGTGACTCGCCGACATCGGCTGCCGAGTCCAGCCGGATGTCATTGACGACGATGTCGGCGCCAAGCGATGCCAGGTGGAGGGCGTAGGCGCGACCGAGTCCCCGGCCGGCGCCCGTGACGAGCGCAACCTGGTCAGCCAGCGGCCCGGTGCCACGGGCCCGCCCTCTTCCTCCCCCTGCTGCCGCGTGCAGCGCCCCCGACTCGCTCACTGACCCTCCAGGCTGCTGTCGTTGGCGTTATCGAATCTGTGTCCCGCACGCGCGCGGCGGACAGGCACGGTGCCCGCGGGGCCGTTCGGACGTCATCCCGGCAGCCAACAGGATGGTACCGATCGTGTGGGACACCAACGCGGCCGAGCGCGCCGGAGCATGCCGCTGCCAGCAGTGACCTGACCAGGATGGCGACGGTTCGGGAGTGAGCGCTCATCGTCGGTGATGCTCGTGCCCGCGGACGAACCCGACATCCGTAGAAATACCGAAACCCGGGTGCGCGAACCGCCGGTCCAGCGGCGGAACACGCTGGTCCCGTCGAGCGGCGTCAGCGCCAGCCCAACTCCGGCGCCACGAACCGCAGGACCGACTCGATCGCGTGCGCGTTGTAGTCCACGCCCAGCTGGTTGGGCACCGTCAGGAGCAGCGTGTCGGCCGCTGGGATGGCCGTGTCCTCCCTGAGCTGCTCGACCAGCCGGTCGGGCTCCGCGGCGTAGGACCGACCGAACACGGCGAGCCGCTCCGGCTCGAAGTAGCCGAACTGGTCGCGCTCCTGGCCCGACCGCCCGAAATACGCCCGATCGCGGTCGTCCATGATCGCGATGATGCTCCGGCTGACCGATACCCGCGGCTCGCGCTGGTGGCCCGCCTCGGTCCAGGCCGCCCGGAAGGCGTCAATCTGCCGGCGCTGTTGCACGTGCAGCGGCTCGCCGCTCTCGTCGAACACCAGCGTGGAGCTCATCAGGTTCATGCCCATCTGCGCGGCCCAGACGGCCGTCGCGGTCGAGGCCGCGCCCCACCAGATCCGCTCCCGCAGGCCGGGCGAGTACGGCTCCAGGCGCAGCAGGCCCGGCGGGTTGGGGAACATCGGCCGCGGGTTCGGCTGGGCGAAGCCCACGCCCCTCAGGAGCTCGAGGAAGACCTCCGTGTGCCGCCGTGCCATGTCGGCGCCGTCCCGGTCGCCATCGGCGGGCTGGTAGCCGAAGTGCCGGAAGCCGTCGATCACCTGCTCGGGCGAGCCGCGGCTGATCCCCAGCTGCATCCGGCCGCCGGCGATCAGGTCGGCCGCCCCGGCGTCCTCGGCCAGGTAGAACGGGTTCTCGTGGCGCATGTCGACGACCGCGGTGCCGATCTCGATCCGCCTGGTGCGCGACCCCACCGCGGCGAGAAGCGGGAACGGGGAGCCGAGCTGCTGCGCGAAGTGGTGGACGCGGAAGAACGCGCCGTCGCCGCCGAGCTCCTCCGTTGCGATCGCCAGCTCGATCGACTGGAGCAGGGCATCGGAGCCCGACCGCACCTGGGAGTAGGGGGCGTCGGACCAGTGGCCGAACGACAGGAACCCGATGCGCTTCATCGGCGGAGAATCGCACGGCAGCGCGCTGCGCGCGCCCAGCGGGCCGCGTCGGATCTCCGGCGGTGCTGTTCGGCCCGCGACCGCGGCCCCCGCCGACCGCTCGCCGCGGCCGCCGCGCTGCGCAGGAGCGGTTCGTGCGTCAGAACCTGATGCTTGTCCCCGCATCAACCGGGGCGGTCGACCGTTTGCGCGCCGGCGCCGGGCCGGAGGTATGCGGGTACAAGCATCGGCTCGCAGACAGCGATCCCGCCCCCGCCAGCCCCAGGACGGCCACAGCGCACGGCCGCCGCGCTGCCTCGGCGATCGGGGGTCAGCGGCTGGGGCCGCGGTCCATCGAATACGGCTGCCAGCGCTCGAGCGGCGTCCGCGGCAGGACGGTCGGGTTGACCGCGCTCATCGGCCAGCGGCCGGCAAGCACCAGGGCCACCTCTCGGGCGGCCCGGCGGCGCGCGGTCGGTCGCATCCGGCTGGTGGCCGAGGCCACGTGCGGCGTCAGCAGGACGTTGTCCATCGCCAGCAGGGGATTGGCGGGATCGGGCGGCTCCTGTTCGAGCACATCGAGCCCGGCGGCGGCGATCCGGCCGGCGCGCAGGGCCTCGATCAGCGCGGCTTCGTCAACGGTGGGACCGCGGCCGCAGTTGATCAGCACCGCGGTGGGCTTCATGAGGCCGAACTGCTGGGTGCTGAGCATGTGATGCGTCTCGGCGTTGTGGGGGGCGTGGATCGAGACGAAGTCGGAGCGCCGCAGCAGTTCGCGAAGCGAAACCGGCTCCACCGCTTCCGCGGTCATCTTGAGTTCGCTCACGTACGGGTCATAGGCGATGACGCGGAGCCCGAAGGCATTGGCCCGCCGCGCGACGGCGCGCGCCACGTTCCCGAACGAGATGAGACCGAGCGTTTCGCCGTACAGCCGGGGGATCCGGCTGAGCTCCGGCCAGCCCTGGCCCCACTGACCGGCCGCGATCAGCTCTTCCATGCGTCGGAGCCGCCGGTGCGTCGCGAGGAGCATCGTGAGGGTGTGGTCGGCGACCTCCTCGATGAACACGTCGGGCACGTTGGTTACGACGATCCCGTGGTCCGTCGCGGCGGCGATGTCGACCATGTCGACGCCCACGCTTGCGAGGGCGATGATCTGGCAGCGGGGCAGCCGCTCGATGATCGACCGCGACAGCTTGACGCCCCAGGTCGCGATGATCGCGTCGGCGTCGGCCGCGCCGGCCACGAACTCCTCGGGGGTGGTCGCGTTGGTCTCGACGAGCTCCACGCTGGACCCGAAGACTTCGAGCTCCGGCTCGTGTCGATTGATCGGGTCGCCCAGCTCGCCACGCGGCGGCAGTTCGATCACGACGCGCTTCTTGGCGTCCACGGTCACTCCTGGCATGCGGTCAGACGGGTGGCATGGAACGGCCCCGGGACCGAGGGCCCGGGGCAGTGTATCGACGGTCGGGGGCGGACGGGGCTTTCGGGCGCGCGTGCCGGGCGGTTCCATCGCCCGGCCCTCGAGTGGCTGGGTCGGCCTCCGCTGCGCGCCATACTGGCGGCATGAAGATCGCCTCGGTCGACACCTTCCACCTGCGCCACCGCCTGTCGGTTCCGGGCGGCAACTCCGAGGTCACGATCCGGTACCGCGAGGCCCTGCTGGTCAGGATCGGCACCGACGACGGCCTGGTCGGTTGGGGTGAGACTCCCGCCCAGGCTGGTGTTCGCTCCATCATCGAGCGCCAGATGACGCCGATCCTGCTGGGTCGTGACCCCCGCCAGCATCGGCCGCTCTGGCGCCAGCTCTGGGGCAGCTACTTCGGGAATGGCCTGGCGATGGGCGCCGTTGACATCGCGCTCCACGATCTGTGGGGCAAGGCGCTCGGTGTCCCGGTCGCGGAGCTCTACGGCGGACGCCTGCGCGACGGGGTCCCCGCCTATGCATCCACGATCGGGTACCCGGAGGGCCGGGACCCGCAGGCGGCGTACCTGGAAATGACCCACGCCGCGCTGGACCGCGGGTTCGCGGGGATCAAGCTGCGCATCGGTGCGCTGCCGATCGAGCAGGACCTCGCGCTCGTCCGCGCCGCCCGCGAGGTCGTCGGGCCGGACACCCGGCTCATGGTGGACGTCAATGGCGGCTACCCGTTCGCCACCGCCGTCCGGGTCGGCCGCGAACTCGAGCGCCTCGGGCTGTACTGGTACGAGGAACCGCTCCCGCCCCCGATCCTTGTCGGCTACGAGGCATTGAGCGCGCAGCTCGATATCGCCGTCGCCGGCGGTGAGCACCTGGAGTCGCGTGCCGCGTTCCAGGCGGCGCTCGACCGGCGGGCCGTGGACATCATCCAGCCCGACGTGTCGCTCTGCGGTGGCATCGCGGAAGCACTGTTCGTCGCGGACCTGGCCCGCGAGTCCGGGGTGCAGGCGGTGCCGCATTGCTGGGGTGGCGGCATCGTCACGGCCGCGACCCTGCAGCTGCTGGCATTGCTGCCGCCGCCGAGCGGATCGAAGTCGGGGGAGTGGCCCATGCTGGAGCTCGACGTGTCCGAGAGCCCGTTCCGCGAGGAGCTGGTGACGGACCTGCCCGCGCTCACCGGCGGGCTGATCCGCGTCCCGACGGGCCCTGGGCTTGGGATCACCGTGGACGAGGACGTGGTCCGGCACTACGCGGTGGACTGACCGCTTCGGACCGTCAGCGCCAGTCCTGTTTCCGGTGCCACGCAGTCGCCTGGCACGGCGTCGGGCGGCCGCGTCCCGGAGCCCGCCTCCGGCCGCGGCTGCGGGCGCCGCATGACTGATTCGGTGCGGACACGAGCCCTGGCCGGCTCGCCGGTCGCCGTACTCTGGCGATCGTGCATGCATTCGGCACCGGCACCGACGCGACATCGGACGGCTTGATCAGCTACCGCATCGCCCGCGACGACGACCTCCTCCGGACTCGCGAGGTCTTCCTGGTCACCCAGGACGCCCTCAATCGTTCGCGGGGCGTCTCCGGTTCGCCGCCGACGGCCGTGTCACACGCACGCTCCATGCTGTTCCGAGAGCACTCGCGTCGGCATGACCCGGAGCGATTCTGGGTGGCGGAGTCGAATGGCCTCGTCGTCGGATATGCGGCCGCCACGCAGCGCGGTCGGGTCTGGTACCTCGCGTCGCTCTATGTCCTGCCCGAGTTCCAGGGACGGGGTGCCGGCAGCGAGCTGCTGGACCGCTGTCTCGCCACGGCACCCCCGGGGAGCATCCTGACCACGATCTCCGAAGCGGCCCAGCCGATCTCGAACGCGATCTACATGCGCCGGGGCCTGGTTCCCGCGACGCCGTTCCTGTCGTTCACCGGACCGACGGCCGGAGATTCGAGGCCCACGGACCTGCAGCTGCAGCCCTTCCCGGCCGCTGGCCCCGAATCGGGGTTCCTCGATGCGCTCGACGCCGATGTCGTCGGCTTCGTGCGTCCCGAGGAGCACGAGTACTGGGCGCGTTCGCCGGGCCTCCACGGGTACCTGGTGGCTCGAGGCGGCCGGGCGATCGGCTACGTGTACCTGGCCGAAGACGGCGCGATCGGGCCGGCCGCGGTGGGCGACGCGGCCGACCTTGTGCCCACGATCGGGCTCGCGATCGCCCGGGCCCGCGAATTCGGGGCGGCCGCGATGCGGGTGCGACTGACCGGTGCGTCGCGCGCCGCCGTCGCCGCGTTGGTCGGCCGCGACGCGCGGCTCGGCGATGGCATGACCCTGTTCCTGGCGTCCG
>VGPE01000153.1 GCA_016875645.1 Chloroflexota bacterium | reverse complement strand
GCGCGCGGCCACAAGCCCGCGGGGACCACGGTCGCGACGCGAAGGCCCGGTTCCGGCGACCGGTTACCGGCGCCGGGATGCCGGGGTCTCCCCGGCGTCGTCGTCATCGTCGGCGGCGCGCGAACCGCGCCCCGCCCCGTCGCTAGACTGAACCGCCTTGCGAGGAGGGGATTCCCGATGGCAAAGATCCGCTTCGGGCTGATCGGCTCCGGCTACATCAATCGCGGCTACGCGGCCGGGTTGCACATCGGCCAGGTGCCCGACGGTGAGCTGGTGGCAATCGCCGGCGGCCGGCGCGCGCCCGCCCTCGCGGCTGAGTTCGGCGCGCAGGCCGAGCCCTCCGTGGAGGCACTGATCGCCCGGGACGACATCGACGCGGTGATCCTGGGCTCGCCGCACACGGCCCACCTGCCGCAGACGCTCATGGCCGCAGCGGCCGGCAAGCACGTCTACACCGAGAAGCCGATGGCGATCTCGGTCAACGAGTGCGACGCGATGATCGAGGCCTGCCGCGCGGCCGGCGTGAAGCTGACCGTGAACAAGGTCCTGCGCTTCCGGATCGCGCCCAAAGCGGCCAAGGAGCTCATCGACGACGGCGTGATCGGGGACGTCCGGATGATCCAGGCCCGCGGCTCCTGGACCGAGTTCTTCCTCAAGGACGTGGTGGGCGAAAATGGCCGGATCATCATCCCCGCCAAGCTCTGGGCGCAGGACCCGGCCGAGGGATCGCAGTACCTCGACTGGGGCGCCCATGCCAACGACATCATCCGCTGGTACAGCGGCAGCGAATGCGTGCTGGCCTTCGCGCGCTACCACACGTTCGGGACGCCGCCGCCGCCGGATCTGACCGCGACGGTCAGCTACGAGATGGCAAACGGTGTTCTGGCGTCGGTGTTCATGACCTACGAGCTGCCGGCGCCCGGCATCAACCCGGCCGACGTGACGTTCATCATCGGCAGCAAGGGCATGATCGACTGCGACCAGTACGGCAAGGTCTCGTACACCACGGGCGGCGAGTGGCGGCCCTACAAGGAGCAGCCGGCGTTCGACTTCCTGAAGGACTACCTGGACCCGAACCGGCTGATCGGCTTCTCGACCCAGGTCCAGGACTTCGCCCGGGCGATCCTCGACGACCGCGAGCCGGCGGTCACGGGCTGGGACGGCCGCCAGGCTGTTGCGATGGCGATCGCGGCGGACATCTCGGCCGCCACCGGCGAATCCGTGCGGTTGCCGCTCACGGGCGCCCAGAACGCATTCGGCGAGCGCACTGGCGCGTGAGCGCGCCGCCCGTCCACCGGCCGTACGTGATCCTCGACGAGGGGTTCGTCGTCAGCGGCGTGCTGGGTGCCTGCTCGCGGGTGGTGGTCACCGATGGGGGCGATCTCGTCTGTACGTACGTCCTGCGATCCGGGGCCGGCAAGCCCGACTATGCCGTACACCAGTCGCGTTCGACCGATGGCGGGCGGACGTGGACGTCCAAGGGTCCCGTCTGGCCGTCGCTGGTCGGGTCGGCGTCGATGTCGCTCGCGCTGAGCCGGACTGCCGGCGACGACCTGCTGCTCTACGGCACGTCCACGCCTGTCGACGATGGGGACGACACGTGGTGGGACGGCGAACGGCAGGCGCTCAAGCAGAACGACCTTGTCTGGGCGCGGTCGCGCGACGGCGGCCGCACGTGGCCCATGCCATCGGTGATCCCGATGCCGATCCCGGGCGCCGCCGAGGCCCCGGGGCCGATGACCGAGCTGCGCGGCTACCGCGCGCTGGTCGGGCGACTCGTCGCCTGTTATGCGCCGTACAACAGCTTCGACACCTCCGTCGTGGTCGACCGGAACCAGATCATGCTGGTGAAGAGCGATGACGACGGCCGCTCCTGGAGCCACACGTCGATGCTCCGGTTCGCCGACCCGGACGCCGGAGGCGCCGAGGCGTGGGTGGTGGAGCTGGCGGATGGTCGGCTGGTTGGCACGAGCTGGTCGATGAGCCTGCGAACCGGCGTCGACACGCCGATCCCGTACGCGCTCAGCGACGACGGGGGAGCACCTGGACGACCACCCGGTCGACCGGGATCGAGGGCCAGGCGACCACGCTCGCCCCGCTGCCCGACGGCCGGGTGCTCCTGGGCTACAACCAGCGAGCGCAACCCGACCCCGGGGTGTGGCTGGCGGTCGCGCGGCCCACGGCGGCCGATTTCGGCGTCGAGCGGATCGGACCGGCCTGGCTGGCCGACCGGGCGACCCACGGGGCCGCCGGGGGCGATGCCGGGCACGATGCCTGGACGGACTTCGCATTCGGCGAGCCGTCCGTGACGCTTCTGCCGGACGGCGACGTTCTCGTCACTCTCTGGTGCGATCAGCCGTCCGGGACGGGCATCCGCTGGGTCCGCCTGGCGGGCGCCGGCGTCCACGGCGTCGGAGGCCGCTGACGCGATGGCCCGCTACCCGCAGACCATCCTGGTCTCGTGCCCGATCCCGTGGGACGACCACGAGGAGTTGATGGAGGATCTCTTCCGCGAGGAGGTCCGGCGAACGCTCGCCCTCGGGTTCACGGACGTCTATGTGTTCGGGACGGGTGGCGAGGGCTACGCCGTGGACACCCGCCGGTTTCGCGAGGTCGTCCGGACCTTCGCCGAGGAGGCGCTGCGCCCCGGGATCCGCCCGATGGTCGGCGCGATCGGGCTCTCCACGCCGGTCCTGGTCGAGCGGCTGCGGATCGCCCACGAGGCGGGGTTCCGGACGTTCCAGGTCTCGCTGCCATCGTGGGGCCCGCTCAACGACGAGGAACTGCTCCGGTTCTTCGGCGACATCACGGGCGACTTCCCGGACTCGCAATTCCTCCACTACAACCTGGGCCGGACCAAGCGGATCCTGGGCGCCACCGAGTACCGGCCGCTGATCGACCGCTTCCCGAACCTGGTCGCGACCAAGACGACCAGCGGCGAGCTGCCGATGGCAGCCGATCTCGTGACCAACGCCGGCGAGCTGCAGCACTTCATGGACGTGAACAACTTCCCGTACGGCGCTCTCTACGGCGAGTGCTCCCTCCTCGCGTCGTATGCCCAGATGGCGCCGCACCGCTGCCGCGAGCTGTTCGAGGCCGGCCGGACGAAGGACGTCCCGCGCCTGGTCGAGCTGCTCAAGGGCTTCCACGACCTCGGCCTCGAGCTCTGGGCCGCGCCGGCTTCACCCCCGGGCGGGGCCCCCCACATGGACGGCGCGTACGACAAGATGCTGTGCCGCCTGGGCCTGCTGCCCGAGTTCCCGCTCCGACTGCTCTCGCCGTACCAGGGCTTCACCGAGGCCGACTCCGACGCCTGTCGCCGGGTGATGGAGACCCGCTACCCTGACTGGCTGCCGGAGCCGATGCGCCCGGCCTCCACCGCCGTCAACCCCACCGCCTGACGCCGACACGAAGGAGCGCTTCCGATGGTCACCGAGGTCAAGACGCTCACGGCCGGTGAGGGGATCACGCAGGTCCTCGTGGCCAACGATCTCACGGTCGGCTTCGGCATCCCCGGCATTCACAACCTGGGCCTGTACGACGCCCTGGGCCAGGAGTCGCGATTCCGCCACTTCATCGTCCGCCACGAACAGGGCGCGGGCTTCGCCGCCGATGGTTTCGCCCGCGTCGCCAACAAGCCCGGCCTCGCCATCACGACGACCGGCCCCGGCGCCTTCAACGCGTTGACTGCCATGTCCGAGGCATACCTCGACTCGTCGCCCGTGCTGCTGCTGGCCGGCCAGATCGACTCGGACTACATCGGCCGGGACTGGGGCATCCTCCACGAACACCTCGACCAGGCCGAGGTGTTCCAGCAGGTCACCAAGTTCCAGGGCCGGCCGCGGACGGCCGATGCGCTGCCGGCGACCGTGAGCGCTGCGATCCGGTCCATGCTCGCGGATCGCACGCGGCCGGCGTACGTGGAGCTGCCGACCGACCTGCTGGTCGCGCCGCTGAGCGGCCCACCCGACACGACGCCCGTCGCTCCGCCGCGCCCCGGGCCTGATCCCGCCGAGGTGGAGAAGGTTGCCCGGCTCCTATCCGAGGCGAAGCGCCCGCTGATCATCGCCGGCACCGGCGTGATCCGGGCCTGGGCCAACACCGAGCTGACCCGGCTGGCCGAACGACTCCAGGCGCCCGTCCTCGTCACGCTGTCCGCCGGCGGTGCCATCGCGGCCGACCATCCGCTCTACGCCGGTTACCTGATCACCGGGCACCCGGCCGTGCTCGACCTCCTCACCACTGCCGACCTCGTCCTGGTCGCCGGGAGCCGCCTGGACGCCCAGACCAGCAACCGCTGGCGGCTGCCCATCCCGAACCTCGTCCACCTCGACGTGGACGCGACGGTGATCAACCGGATCTTCCCCGCGAAGGCGGGCCTGGTCTCGGACGCGAAGTCCGGGCTGGCTGCGCTCGCGGACGCCGTAACGTCGCGGACTCCCGCGGCCGTCGAGGCCGGCTGGGGCTCGGTCGCGGCGACCGACGTGCCCGACGCGGTCGTCAGGTCCCTGGCCCCGGACCGTGGTCCGCTCTACGGGTTCATGCGGGACCTGCGCGCGGGGATGCCCCGCGACGTGATCACGACCCACGACGCGGCAACGTTCAACTCCTGGAGCGGCTACTTCTGGCCCACCTACGTGCCGGAGGGCAACATCTGGCCGTGGGGCTCGGCGGCCCTCGGCTTCGCGCTTCCCATCGGCAACGGCGCGGCGGTCGCGGCCCCGGACCGGCGAGTGATCGCGTTCATGGGTGACGGCGGCTTCGGCTTCACCGCCATGGAGCTCGCGACGGCGGTGCGCTACGGGCTCAACGTCACGGTCGTGATCCACAACGACAACTCGTTCAGCTCCATTGCGAACTACCAGCGCGTCGTCCACGGCCGCACCTACGAGTGCGACCTGACGAACCCGGACTTCGTGCCGTTCGTGCGCTCGTTCGGGGCGCGGGCGCGGCGCGTCGACCGCTGGGAGGACGCGGCCCGCGCCGTGCTCGAGCTCTCGTCGGAGCCGGGTCCCGCCTTCGTCGAGATCGCCGCCGAGATCAAGTACCCCTGGCCCCGCTGATGCGCCCCGTCGATCCGCTGCCGCCGGGCGCGGTCGTCCTCGTCCTGGAACTGGTCGTCAAGCCGGAGCACCGCGAGGAGTTCCTCGACGCGCTGTGGGAGGACGCGAACGGCGCCCTGGACACTGAAGCCGGCTGCCTGCGCTTCGACGTCACGGTGGACAGCGAGAACCCGAACCGGTTCATGCTCTACGAGGTCTACCGCGACGCGGAGGCGCGGGCGATCCACCGAGCCGCGCCGTACCTCAAGCGCGTCGGGGCGGGCCTGGCCGAATGGCTCGTGGAGCCCGCGAAGATGGTGGTGGCGAGCCCGGTGACGCCGCCGGCCTGAGGCGTCGTGCGCGATGCACCCGGCTCCGGCCCTGATCCTGCCCCGGGTTTCCTGCCAGTCACTGATTCCGTCGACACCTGCGTCATCGCTGCCTGAGGGGCAACGATTCGCGCCTGTCCGGGCCCTCGGAGCGCCCGCGCGCCCTAGATCCATTCCTGCCAGGCATCGCCGGCCGCCGGCATGCTCGAATCCATTCCTGGCAGACACAGCCGCCGTCTTCGCCGACAGAAACATTGACTGCCAGGAAACCTCAGCTCGCATCACCCCCGAACGTCGCCGGAGGGCCCAATCAACTCCCGCGCCGTCCGTAGACTCTGGCCGGTCCACCACAGAAGGAGACAGGCGATGACCGTCGGCGTCGGGATCATCGGGACCGGGATGATGGGCCGCACTTATTCGGCCGGCATCACGCGCCAGGCGAAGCACGCCCGGCTCGTCGCCGTCGCCGGTGGCCGCCGCGCAGACCAGCTCGGCGCGGAGTTCAACGTCCCCGCAGAGCCGACCGTCGATGCGCTCCTTGCCCGCAAGGACGTCGACGTCGTCGTCATCGCCACGCCGCACACCAGCCACCTGCCGCTGGCGCTCCAGGCCGTGGCCGCCGGCAAGCACGTCTACCTCGAGAAGCCGATGGCGCTCAACATCGAGGAGTGCGACCGGATCATCGCAGCCACCAAGCAGGCCGGCCTCCTGTGCGCCGTCGCCAGCCAGAGCCGCTACAACGACATCAGCATCCGCGCCAAGCAGCTCATCGACGACGGCACCATCGGCCCCATCCGCTTCTTCCGCGTCACGAGCCCCACGGTTGGCTGGGACGTGCCGGCCGACGGCTGGTTCGTCGATCCGAAGGAGGGCGGCGCGTATCTCGACTGGGGCCCCCACGGCTGCGACACCCTGCGCTGGTTCACCGACTCGGATGCCACCCTGGCCTTCGGCATGTTCGACAACTTCGGCCAGATCCCCGCCCTGGACCCGTCGGCCATGGTCAGCTACCGCCTCGGCTCGGGCGCGATGGCCCAGTTCTGGATGAGCTACGAGATTCCCTCGCCCGGCCTCGGCAGCTACATGCAGTGGCTCGCGGTGGGTGAGAACGGCATGCTCGACTTCGACCGCGACCACCTGCGCGTCGGCAAGGGTGACTCGTGGGAGCAGGTCATGGAACTGCCGGCCTGGAACTGGCTGGTGGACCCCATGGCGGACCGGCGCCTCGCCATGACCACGCGCCAGGTGGACCAGTTCGCGCGCGCCCTCGAGCGCGGTGAGCCCCTCGACATCACCGGCGAGGACGGCCTCGCGGCGATCGAGATGGTCGAGGCGGCCATCCGCTCGGCACGCACCAACGAGGCCGTGGCGATCCCGCTGGAGCGCCGGCCGACGGCGGGCTGACGGGGCACGACGGCCGCGGGGAGACCCCGCGACCCCCGGGTTCGCGCCGCCACTCCCGGCCGCCTCGCGACCCCCGCCCCTCGCAGATCCGTGGCCGCGGGCGCCTCGC
>VGPE01000152.1 GCA_016875645.1 Chloroflexota bacterium | reverse complement strand
GAGGATGGCCATCGTGGACGGGCTGACCTCGGCGCCCGGAGCGCGGTAGCCGGTCGGTCGGAAACCGGTCAGATCGGTCAGGATGCCGATGCTCCGCTCGGTGATCGCGCGCTCGTCATCGGGCTCAAGGAGGTCCGGACGCTCGTGGACGTGCCCGTGGAGGGCGACTTCGTGGCCAGCGCCGGCAATGGCGCGCACCGTGTCGGGGTGCCACTCCGCGACCGCAGACGGCACGAAGAACGTGGCCCGAACGTCGCGCCGGCGCAGGATGCGGAGGATCTCGAAGACCCCGACCCGCGGGCCGTAGCGTGCCTGGGACAGCGTGACCGGCAGCCCGGCGTTGCGCTCGTCGGCGCCGAGCAGCCAGGCCTCCCCGTCCACGTCGAAGCTGAAGAAGGCGGCGGCGCGGGCGCCGTCGGGCCAGCGGTTCATGTGGATGGACCTCCGATGGCTCGTCGCGGGTTGTCCACGCGGAGCTTCGTCAGCAGGGCGTCCGACACACCCCGTTCGCGCAGCCTCGGCTCGATCGACCGGGTCAGGTGCGCATAGCCGAACCCGCCGTTGCGGGTGAGCTGCTCCTTGGAGCACACGTCCTGGCTCAACAGGATGCGGTCCTCGAGGCCCCGATCCAGCAGCTCCAGCAGCATGGCGATGCGATCGACCTCGAGCGAGCCCCGGAGCATGCGGCCGCCGAACGGCCACTCGACCGCCCACGCCTCGATGCCCCAGGTGTCGAGTTCGAGCCAGACGCCGCGCTTCGCCGCCCCAAGGGCGAACTCGATGGCCGGCCGCTCGTCGCAGTGCCCGGCGATGATGCGCTCCGGCGCGAGTCCTTCCGAGAGCAGGACGTCCAATCCGGCCAACGAGTCCAGCTCGTTGGGGTACGACGAGCGGTGCATCGTCACGCTGACGCCGGTGTGCAGCGCAGCGCGCGCGGAGGCCCGCAGCGACTTCTCCTCGGGCTCCGACATCGGCGACCCACAGCCGACCTCGCCGATGATGCCGGCCCGAATGCCGGTCTCCCCCACTCCAACGGAGAGCTCCAGGACCATCTCCTCGGCCAGCTGGTCCACGGTCGCGACCTGGACCCACGTCGGCTGCGACTCGTGGACGTAGTAGCCGGTCCCCATGACGATGTTGAGCCCGGTCAGGCGGGCGATCGCCGCAAGGCCGACCGGATCGCGGCCGGCGCCGATCGGGGTGACGTCCACCACCGTCCCGCCACCGTCGCCCGCGAAACGGCCGAGCTCGGCGACCGCGTCGGCGACGCTCGTGAGGGTGAGATTGTCGTGGACGAGGTACGGGTCCTCGGCCAAAATCGGACGCAGATCGGGCCGCCACGGACCCGTCGCGATCGCGGCGCGCTCGGGGTCAGCGGGCATCTGCCAGTAGCCGACCTGGCTCACCAGGATGTGCTCGTGGGGCAGCGTCAGGCCGAGCTGGTCGGCCGCGACTTCGCCCAGGACCGTCATCACCATCGCGCTCCCGAGCCTACCCGACCGGATCGGTTCCGTGGCCGTGCGCCGGGCCTCCGGGTCCGGCTTGCGTGGGATACTCGCGCCGATGACAGCGGGCGCCCAGCGATTGTTTGCCCGGGCCGGCTCGGACGCCGCATGGCAACCGGGTGAGGACCTGCTCCGGGACAGCCGCCTCGCACGCTTTCTGCGCTCGGTAGAGATGACCGATCTCGACCGGCTGCAGGCACGGGCCGTCGCCGATCCAGCGTGGTTCTGGTCCGCCGCGGTGGACGATCTCGCGCTCGACTGGCAGCGCCCGGCCCGGGAGGTCCTTGACGTGTCCCGGGGCATCCCGTGGCCCCGCTGGTGGACCGGTGGCGCGTTCAATTGGGCGGCGGCCGCGGTCGCCCCTCGGGGCGACGCGGATGACGCGCTGGCCGCGGTCACCTGGGAGGGCGAGGACGGCGAGGTCCGGACGCTCTCCCGCGGCGAGTTGCGTGCCGCCGTTGACCGCGCCGCCGCAGCGCTCGCGGCCAACGGCGTGGGCGAGGGCACGCGCGTCGGGATCTTCCTGCCCATGCTGCTCGAGACGGTGGTCGCGGTGCTCGCGATCGCGCAGCTGCGGGCGGTGCTCACGCCGATCTTCTCGGGCTATGCCGCCCACGCCGTCGCAGCGCGGCTCCAGGCCTTCCGGGCCACGCACCTCATCACCGCCGACGGCTTCCGCCGGCGCGGCCAGGCGATCACGCTCAAGGCGACTGCCGACGAGGCGCTCCGCGATGCGCTCTCTGTGGAGCGCGTGATCGTGGTCCAGCGGCTGGGCCCCGCTGCCGGCGCGCCATGGTCGCCGGGCCGGGATGCCTGGTGGCACAACATCGTGGCGGACGCTTCACCCGCATCCGACGTGGCCGAGACGGACCCCGAGGCGCCGTACATGGTGATCTACACCTCGGGGACCACCGGCGCCCCGAAGGGCACGGTGCACGTCCACGGCGGATTTCCGCTCAAGTCCGCGGTGGATCTCGCCCACACGTTCGACCTGCGCGCCGGCGACACGCTGTTCTGGTTCACCGACCTCGGCTGGATGATGGGCCCGTGGGCGATCGCGGGCGCGCTGCTGTTGGGCGCACGTCTCGTGGTGTACGAGGGTGGACCCGACCACCCGGGTCCCGACCGGATCTGGTCGATCGTGGCGCGCCACCGCGTCACGCACCTCGGAGTCTCGCCGACGCTGGTACGGGCGCTGATCGTCCACGGCGAGGAGCCCGTCCGTTCACATGACCTCTCGTCGCTGCGCGTGCTCGGCTCCACCGGCGAGCCCTGGAACCCGGACCCGTGGTTGTGGTACTTCAACGTGGTCGGCGGCGGCCGGCTGCCCATCGTCAACTACTCCGGCGGCACCGAGGTCGCGGGGGGCATCGTGGGCTGCAACGTGCTGCGCCCCATCCGGCCCACCTCGTTCAACGGGCCCTGCATCGGCATGGCCGTGGACGTCGTGGATGCGTCAGGCGAGCCGATTCGCGGCGACGTCGGCGAACTCGTCATGCGGACACCGTGGCCTGGGATGACCCGCGGTTTCTGGGGTGGCGATGACGAGCGCTATCTCGACACGTACTGGCGGCGGATACCCGGGCTCTGGGTCCACGGCGACTGGGCGCTGCTCGACGACGACGGCTACTGGTACCTGTTGGGCCGCAGCGACGACACGCTCAAGGTCGCCGGCAAACGCGTAGGACCGGCCGAGGTGGAGGCCGCGGCGGTCGCCCACCCCGACGTGGTCGAGGCCGCCGCGATCGGCATTCCGGATGCGATCAAGGGAGAGGTGATCGTCGTGCTCGTGGTACCCCGCCCGGGCACCCGCGCGGACGCGGCCTTCGAGGCGCAGGTGTCGGCCCTGGTCGTCCGAGATCTCGGCAAGACCTGCCGGCCCGCGGCCGTGGTGCCGGTGCCCGATCTGCCCCGGACGCGGAGCGGCAAGATCATGCGCCGGGTCGCGCGTGCCGCGTTCATCGAAGCCGACCGCGGCGATCTTTCGTCGTTGGAGAACGCGGCCTCGGTCGACGCGATCGCGGCGCTGGCGACGTCCCGGCGTCCGGCGGCGAGCCGCTCCTGAGCAGACCGCGCCTGACCAGGCCACTCCCGTCCGACTACGCGATGCTGGACCTTGTCGCGGGTCGCCAGCTGGAGCGGTTCGGGCCGTACGTGTGCGACCGACCATTTGAGGCGGCGGCGGGGCTGGCGGCGGACACCGTGCCACCCGCCCCCGAGTGGGCGACGGCGGACCTGCGCTTCGAGCGCTGGCATGGTCACGGGCGCTGGCGGGTGGCGGACGACGAGGCCCTGCCCGAGGCCTGGACCATGCGCCACGAAGGTCTGGTCTTCGAGCTGCGTCCGACCGACACCGGACAGGTCGGATTCTTCGGCGACCAGGTCGCGAACTGGCGCTGGCTCCGCGAGCGAATCACCGCTCCGCCGCGGCGCGGGGCTGCGGCGCCAGCGCCGGGGCCGGTGCGCGTCCTGAACCTGTTCGCCTACACGGGTGGCAGCACGCTGTTCGCCGCGAAAGCCGGTGCGGAGGTCACGCACGTCGACGCGTCGCGGCCGTCGGTCGCATGGGCGCGGCGCAACGCGGAGCTGTCCGGACTGACGGGCGCCCCGATCCGCTGGATCGTTGACGACGCAGTGGCCTTCGTGGAACGCGAAACGCGCCGCGGGCGCCGGTACGACGGCGTGATCCTCGACCCGCCGAGTTACGGTCATGGCCGAGGCGGGCGGCGCTGGCAGCTCGCGGAGCAGTTGCCGGAACTCCTGCGCGTTTGTGCGGGTGTCCTGTCAGAAACGCCGTCGTTCGTGCTCCTGACGGCCCATACGACCGGACTCGCGGCGGACGCCGTCGGCGACGCGCTCAAGGAGGCGCTCGGGACTGTCATGGCCACGGCCTCGGCCGAGCGGGTGCTGGCAGAGCCCGTCCTTCTGCAGGCCCTCACCGGTAGGGCCGCGACGGCAGGTTCGATGGCGCGCTGGCCGCGATGAGCGAGGCCCTCACCAGCCCGCACAACCCGCGAGTGCAGGCCATCGTTGCGCTGCGTGATCGCCGCGGGCGCGAGGAAGCCGGCCGGATCCTGGTGGAGGGTGGGCGCGAGGTGCTGCGGGCCCTGTATGCGGGCGTCGCGGTCGAGACGGTCTTCGTCGCCGACATCGGCTGCCGGACGGCCGAGTGCGCGGCAGCGCTGGAGCTGGCCGCCCGTCGCGGCGCCGAGGTGGTGCGCCTCGGCGAGCGGGCGTTCGAGCGGGCGGCGTTCGGCGAGCGAGCAGAGGGGATCCTTGCCGTGGCGGTCCCTCCACCAACCACGCTCGGGGCCCTGGCCGGACCACTGCCTGCGGAGCCACTCCTCGTCGTGCTCGAGGGCGTGGAGAAGCCGGGCAACCTGGGCGCGGTGCTCCGCAGCGCCGACGGGGCGGGCGCCGACGCGGTCATCGTCACGAGCGGCGGCACGGACCTGTTCAACCCCAACGCGATCCGCGCAAGCCTCGGCACGATCTTTCACGTCCCGCTGGCGTCGGCGACCGCGGCCGAGGCGGTCACGTGGCTCCGGGAACACGCGATCCGGATCGTGGCCGCCCGCGTGGACGCCGCCGCGGACTACACGGCCACGGACCTGCGGGGTGCGGTCGCGATTGCGCTGGGCAGCGAGGCGAGCGGGCTCAGTGATGCATTCACCGGCCCGGACGTGATCGGTGTCCGGCTGCCGATGCTGGGCATCGCCGATAGCCTCAACGTGTCGGTCGCGGCGGCGGTCCTCCTGTACGAAGCGCGACGCCAGCGAGGATGATGCGCCCGCGCGGGTCCTGGATCCGCCCCACGACGGGACCGCGCTGACGCCCGGATCGTTGAGCACCGAGGATGGGATGGACTCCTACGACTTCGTGATCATCGGGGCCGGCGCGGCCGGCGAGGCCGCGGCGTTCAAGGCCCGCCAGCTGGGTGCAAGCGCCGCCATCGTGGAGCGAGACCTCGTCGGCGGTTCGTGCGCGTACTGGGCCTGCATCCCCTCGAAGTCGCTCCTCCACTCCGCCGCGGTGCACGTCGCGGGCGGTGACTACCCGTGGCCGAAGGTGTCAGCGCGGCGGGATTACATGATCAACCGTGCGCCCGACCAGGGGCTGCCCGACCATTCCGGTCGCATCGGCTCCCTGCGCCGGTCCGGGGTGCTCGTGGTCCGCGGCGAAGCAAGGATCGCCGGCCCGGGAGTCGTCGATGTGGATGGCCGGGCCCCGACCGGCCGGCGGACGCTGCACGCGAAGCACCTGGTGATCGCGACCGGATCCTCATCGCGCGTGCCCCGGAGAGAGGGGCTGGCCGAGATCGATCCCTGGACGAACCGGCAGGCAACCTCCGCCCGTGAGTTGCCGGCCAGCCTGCTGGTGCTCGGTGGCGGGCCGACAGGCATTGAGCTCGCGCAGGTGTACGCGCGCTACGGGGTCCCGACGACGATCGTGGAGCACAACCGGCGGCTGAACGCGCGCGACCATCCGCGCAACTCCGCGGCGCTGGAGGCGGGGCTGCGGCGCGACGGCGTGTCGGTCCGGACGGGAGTGAGAGCGGTGAAGGCCCGGCCGCACGGCGCTCCCGACGGCGCTCACGCGGTCGAACTCGACGACGGATCCGAGGCGACCGGCCATGCGGTGCTGCTTGCGATCGGGCGCGATGCCCGCGTCGCGGGGATCGGCCTCGAGACGCTCGGCTTCGACCTCTCCGATCGTGACGCGCTCCCCCACGACGGCCGGCTGCGAATCGCCGACGGCACATGGCTGATCGGCGATCCGGCCGGCCCGGAACTCCACACGCACGTCTCTCACTACCAGGGCGAGATGGCGGTCCGGATGGCGCTCGGCGAGGACATCGTGCCCGACTACCGCGCGATCTTGCGGGCCACCTACACCGACCCGGAGTCGGCCTCGGTCGGCATGTCGCTCGAGAACGCCCAGGGGGCGGGGCTGGATGCGTTCGAGGTGGTCGCCGACCTCGCCACCAGCGCGAAGGGCTACGCCGTGGAGGCGGACGGCCACGTGACGATCGTGGTTGACCGGGCACGTGGTGAACTGGTGGGCGTGGCGATCGCCGGGCCGGGCGCGAGCGAGGCGATCCACGAGGCCGTACTCGCCATTCGCGCCAGGATCCCGGTGGGGCTCCTGGCCGAGACGATCCATGCATTCCCCACGACGGCCCGGGTCATGGGCGGGTTGTTCGTCAAAGCCGTCCGCGAGATGCGCCACGGCTGACGCCAGGGGCGACACCGCCCGCGGTCAGGTGCGGCGACGTCAGGCCTCGAAAGCCACCTTCCCCTCGATCAGCACGAGGTCAGGGCGAACCGACGCGAGCGCGCCCCCTCGTTCAATCGGATCGTCCACTGCCGCGGCGGGAATCGCGATGAGGT
>VGPE01000151.1 GCA_016875645.1 Chloroflexota bacterium | reverse complement strand
TGACTCGAGGGCGCGCCTGCTCCTGGTGCTCGCGGGGTTCATCGTGATCGCGACGGCGATCACGGGACGCCTCGCGTTCTGGCAGGTGGTGCGCGGCGACGAGCTGGCCGCGATGGCCGTCGCCCAGACGACGGTTCGGATCGAGGAGTCGAGCCAGCGCGGGACGATCTACGACCGGACGGGCACGGTCGTGCTCGCCTCGACGGTTGTCCGCAGTCGTCTGGCCGGTTCGCCCGCACAGCTGAGCCGAGAGCGCCGCCAGGACGTCGCCGACCGCCTGGTCGCGATCCTGGGCCTGGAGGGCCCGGCCGCCGAGTCGCTGATCGCGAAGATGAAGTCCGCCGAGAACTACGTCGTGCTGGCGAGAGGGCTCGACGCGGCCACCTCTGGGCGAATCCGCGAGCGCCTGGCCGACGGCTCCCTCGCCGCCCTCTCGCTCGAGGAGGAAGCCGAGCGGGTCTATCCGCAGGTCGGAGGCGGACCGGGCACCATGCTCGCTGCCCACCTGCTCGGGTTCGTGAACAGCGCAGGCGAAGGCCAGTACGGCGTCGAGCAGGTCTACCAGGCCGCTCTGGCAGGCAAGCCGAAGGTGCTCCTGGCGAGGCGGACCATGACCGGCGAGGTCGTCGCGGACGACGGTGACGTCGTTGATGGCGGATCGGCAGGCATGGACGTGACCCTCACGATCGACGCAAGCCTGCAGCTCGCGATCGAGGAGGAGCTGCTCGCCGCCTTCGTCGCCGACCGAGCCAGGAGTGTCTCCGCGGTCGTGATGGATCCCTTCACCGGCGAGATCTACGCGCAGGCGACCTACCCCTCGTATGACGCGAACGACTACCAGCAGATCGCGATGACCGACAAGTCGCGCTTCATCGACCCGATCGTGAGCGCGGTCTACGAGCCGGGCTCGGTGTTCAAGATGTTCACCGCGATCGCGGCGCTCAAGAAGGGCGTCGTGAAGCCGACCTCGATCATCAACGACTCTGCCGTGCTGGTGCTCGATGACGGCCGCAACCGGGTCAGGAACGCCGACCTCAAGGGCAAGGGCAAGATCACGTTCGAGGACGTCATCGCTTATTCCCGCAACGTCGGGGCGGCCAAGGTGGCGATGCGACTGGGCAAGAGCACCACGGCGGCGGCGAAGGTGCTCTTCTCGACCTGGGAGAAGATGGGCTTCGGGCGCCCCACGGGAATCGACCTCGCGGGCGAGGTCTCGGGACTGCTCAACGATCCCGCCAAGCGGACCTGGCGCGAGATCGATCTCGCCAACGGCGCCTTCGGTCAGGGCGTCGCAGTCACACCGATCCAGCTCGCGCGTGCCTACGCCGCGATGGTGAACGGCGGGCTGCTCATCGGGCCGCACGTGGTCAGGGCAATCGGTTCGCGCGAAATGGAGCCGGCGGCCGGCGAGCGAGTCATGACGGCCCAGCTCTCGGCGAGCATGGTGACGATGCTCAATCACGTGGTCACCGAGGTGGACTTCTTACGCCCGGGGACGCTTGCGGAGGGCTACTACGTGGGTGGCAAGACGGGCACTGCCCAGATCTGGGACCCGACGCTCCGAGACGGCCGCGGCGACTGGAAGCAGAACATCTTCAACTACTCGTTCGTGGGCTTCATCGGCGACGACAAGCCGCGCCTTGTCGTGGCCGTCCGGATCAACGAGGGTACGCCGACCGTCGTCAAGCAGGGTTCCCTGGAGATGCCGGTGATGTCCTTCGAACTGTTCCGGCGCATCGCGACCGACGCGATCAAGATCCTCGATCTGCCGCCGAGCACCTCGGTCACGGCGTCGCGCTGACCGGCGACCAAGCATGGACGCTGCGTGTGCCACACTCGACCTCGTGACCGAGGCGACGCCGCCCTCCAGCCTCCGCGGCTGGGGTCCTTCGGTGCCGGCTATCGAGATCGACGAGATCGCGCGCGTGACGCGCGGCCGCATCCTGGCACGGGGCTCGGCCTCCGTCCGCGGTGCAGCCGTGGATTCCCGCCTCGTTGAGTCGGGCCACCTCTTTGTCGCCCTCGAGGGCGAACGCACCGATGGGCATCGCTACCTCGCCGCGGCCGCCGCGGCCGGCGCAGCCGTGCTGCTGGTCCGGGCGGTCCCTCGCGACCAGTCGATCCCGCCCGGCGTGGGCGTGGTCGCGGTCCAGGATCCGTTGGCCGGCCTGCACGCCGTGGCGGCGGCATGGCGGACCCGGTTCCACCCGCTCACGGTGGGCGTGACCGGCAGCATCGCCAAGACGTCCACCAAGGACGCCGTCGCGGCCGTGCTCTCGGCGCGGTTCGCGACCCTCAAGAGCGAGGGCAACCAGAACAACGAGATCGGCCTGCCCCTGACGATCCTGCGCCTCGGACCCGAGCACGAGGCGGCCGTCCTCGAGATGGGCATGTACGTCGGCGGCGAGATCGCGACGATGGCGGCCATCGCGCGGCCCCGGATCGGCGTCGTCACGGCGGTGCAGGCCGTCCACCTTTCGCGGATCGGCACGCTGGACGCGATCGAGCGGGCCAAGGGGGAGCTGATCGAGGCGCTGCCGGCGGACGGGCTGGCGGTGCTCAACGCCGACGACGAGCGCGTCCGGCGCATGGCCGCCCGGACGAGCGCCCGGAGCCTGACCTACGGCTTCGGGGCCGATGCGGACGTGCGCGCGGACGAGGTCACGTCCGCGGGCCCGGCCGGGATGCGGTTCCGCCTGCTGGCCCCGGGCGTGGAAGGTGTCGTCGATCGGGTCGTCGCCATCCCCACGCTGGGGCGACACGCCGTGCACAACGCGCTCGCGGCAGCGGCCGTCGGCCTCGGGGCCAGGCTGAGCGTCGATGAGGTCGCGCGCGGGCTCGCGCGCACGGCCCCATCGGTGCATCGCGGCGAATTGATCGCGGCCGGCCCGATCACCATTCTCGACGACAGCTACAACGCCGCGCCCCGCTCGATGCGCGCGGCGCTCGAGCTGCTGGCCACCCTGCCGGGGCGGCGCGTGGCGGTCCTGGGCGAGATGTACGAGCTGGGCGAGGGGACCGAGCCGGGCCACCGGGAGGTCGGCGTTGCCGCCGCGACGCTGGCGGATGTGCTGATGGTGGTCGGGGAGGGGGCGCGCCCGACGGCCGAGGCGGCCCGTGCCACAGGCCTGCCGGCGAACCAGATCCTCGAGGTCGCCGACCGTGACGCGGCGCAGGCCGCCCTCCGCACGCTGCTCCGACCGGGCGACGTGGTCCTGATCAAGGCCTCGCGCGGCGCCGAACTGGATCGCCTCGTCGAGGCCCTGCGCGACGAGTGGGGGGCGCCGGGAGCCCGCCCGTGATGATCGAGTTGATCCAGGGGTTGCTGCTCGCGTTCGCCCTCGTGGTGATCATGATGCCGCCCTACATCCGCCTGCTGCGGTTTCTGGGCTTCGGCAAGCAGATCCGCCAGGAAGGGCCCCAGACCCATATCGTCAAGCTGGGCACCCCGACGATGGGCGGCCTGCTGATCATTCTGGTGGTCGCGGCCCTGGCCGTGCTCCTCGGCGCGCTGGACGCCTCCACCTACTCACCGCTGGCAGCGCTCGTGGGCGTGGGTGCCCTCGGAGCCGCCGACGACTACCTCAACGCCAAGACCGGTGACGGGATCACCGTGCGCCAGAAGCTGCTCTGGCAGGCCGTCGTGGCGGTCGTGGCCGCCGTCTACATCCAGAACCATTTCGGCATCATTGGAATCCGGGTGCCATTCGTCGGCGACGTGATCATCGGCGAGATCCCGTACATCGTGTTCGCGGCGCTCGGCATCATCGGCTTCAGCAATGGCGTCAACCTCACCGACGGCCTCGACGGGCTGGCCGGCGGGACGCTGATCTTCGCCTTCGTGGCGTTCATGATCATCGCGCTGCTCAACGTCCCGGCCCAGCCGAACCTGGCGCTGGTCTGCGCCCTGATCATCGGTGCGATCCTGGGCTTCCTGTGGTTCAACGTGCACCCGGCCCAAATCTTCATGGGCGATTCGGGAGCGCTCGGGCTGGGCGCCACGCTGGCCGTCACCGCGCTGATCACCGGCCAGATCCTCGTGCTGCCGCTGATCGGGGTGATCTTCGTCGTCGAGACGCTGTCGGTGATGATCCAGGTCAGCTACTTCAAGGCCAGCCACGGCCGGCGGCTGTTCCGCATGACGCCGATCCACCACCACTTCGAGCTGGGGGGCTGGGACGAGGAGAAGATCACCCTTCGGTTCTGGATCGTCGGAGCGCTGGCCGGACTCCTCGGGGTGACGCTGTTCCTCGCGTCGATCCACGCGCTGGAATGATCGAGATGCCGACGACCCTCGACCTGGACGCCCTGACGATGGATGCGGTCCGCGCCGGCGCGTTGCGCGGCATTCCGGTGACGGTCCTCGGCTTCGCCCGGACCGGAATCGCGCTGGCTCGCTTCTTCGCGGATGCGGGCGCCGATGCCACCGTCTACGACGCGCGGCCCGCAGCCGACCTGGCCTCCGCGATCGATGCGCTGTCCGGGCGCCGCGTCCAGCTGCGGCTCGGGCCGGACGTCGATCCCGCAATGGCCTGGGCCGGTGCGGCGCTCGTCACCACGTCGCCCAGCATCAATGCGGACTACCCGACGACCGAGCCGCGACTGCGCGCCGCGCTCGGCGCTTTACGCCACCTCGGCACGCCCCCGATCGCCAGTGAGCCGGATCTCGTGCTCCGACTCTGTGCGGCGCCCACGATCGGCATCACGGGCACCAAGGGCAAGACCACCACGTCCGCGCTCACGGCGGCGCTCCTCGCGGCGGACCCGTCGCACCCGGTGGTCCTTGGCGGCAACATGGGCGATCCGCTGATCGACCGGCTGTGGGAGATCACGCCCGGCCACCGGGTCGTCATCGAGCTCTCCGAGCTGCAGCTGCCGACCCTCTCGCGGGGCACCACCGTCGCGGTCTACACCAATGTCACCAGCGATCACCTCGACCGGCACGGTTCGCTGGGCGCCTATCGTGCCGTCAAGCGGCGGCTGGCCGAGCTGGTCGATCCCGACGGTGCCCTCGTCCTCAACGTCGAGGACCCGGTCGTGGCCGCGTATGCCGGCCTCGGGCTGGCGCCCGCGGTGCTCTACCGGCCCGAGCGGCCGGTGCCGGGCGGGCTCGGCGTCGTCGACGGCTGGATCGTCGCGGCCGGCGTCGAGCGGCTCCCGATCGCGGGCGGCCGCGTAGCTGCCACGGGCCCCGGTAATCGGATCATGCCGGTCGCCGAACTGGCGATCCCGGGCCGCCACAACGTCAGCAACGCCCTCGCCGCGGTGGCCGTCGCCCTGCTCTTCGGGGTCGCCCCCGACGCGATCCGGGTAGCCGCGGGCGCCTTCCGCGGCGTGGAGCACCGCCTGGAACTGGTCGCTGACATGGACGGCGTCCGCTTCGTCAACGACTCCCAGGGCACGCAGCCGGACGCGGTGATCGTGGCTCTGCGCGCGTTCGAGGGCCCGCTCGTGCTGATCGCCGGCGGCCGTGACAAGGACATCGACCTGTCCGCGCTGCCACCGGTCGTCGCGGAGCGGGCTGCCGCGGCCGTGCTGATCGGAGAGAGCGGACCGCGCCTGGGCGCGATGTTCCGCGACGCGGGCCTGGCCCGGACCGAAGCCGCCGCCAGTCTCGACGCAGCGGTCGAGCGCGCGGCCGCCATCGCCCGCGAGCTGCGGGGGCCCGGCCAGGTCGCGACCGTCCTGTTGAGCCCCGCTGCCGCCAGCTTCGACATGTTCGTGGACTACGCGGAGC
Organism: Chloroflexota bacterium; assembly: GCA_016875645.1. GTDB lineage: Bacteria > Chloroflexota > Limnocylindria > Limnocylindrales > CSP1-4 > VGPE01. The sequence goes on along the minus strand of VGPE01000151.1, from coordinate 1,222 downwards.
GCGGCCGGGCGTTCAAACGCGCGGTGGCCGGCCTGCGCACGTCGCGCACGACCCCGGAGGAGGCCCGATGAAGCTGCCCGTCATCCTCCGTGCCGGGGGCCCCGGCGGCCGCCGCGCCCTCAAGCGCGAGGAGCACCAGCCCGACGTGGTGATCCTGGTCGCGGTGGTGGCGCTCGCGGCGATCGGCATCCTGATGGTGTACTCGTCGTCGGCCATCAAGGCCTACGTCGCGACGGACGGCAACACGTTCGCCGTCGTCGGACCCCAGGTGCTGTGGGCCATCCTGGGCCTGATCGCGATGGTCGTGATGATGCGGGTCGACTACCGCTGGCTGCGGATGATCTCGGTGCCGGTCTACCTGATCGCGCTGGTGGTCCTCGTCCTCGTCCTGATCCCGGGCCTCGGCATCAAGGTCGGCGGCTCGGCGCGCTGGATTCAGTTCGGGCCCCTGCTGGCCGTGCATCCCGCGGAGTTCGCCAAGCTGGCCCTGATCATCTACCTGGCCCACTGGTTCGCCAGGCGCGGCACCGGCATCCGGAAGTTCTGGGGCGGCACGGTGGCATTCCTGGTGATCTTCCTGCCGATCCTGATCCTGGTGCTGCGCGAGCCGGACCTCGGGACCAGCGCGGTCATCGGGCTGACCGCGGTCACGATGTTCTTCGTGGCGGGCGCGAACCTCTTCCACCTCGGCGCGATGGCCGCGGGCGGGGTCGCCCTCGTCGTGATGGTCGTCAGCCGGACGCCCTACCAGCTCGACCGCGTGCGGGCGCTCATCGATCCCTGGGCCGACCCGCAGGGCATCGGCTTCCACACGATCCAGGGCCTCCTTGCGCTCGGCCTGGGCGGCATCTTCGGGGCGGGACTCGGGGAGAGCCGGCTCGCCGGCGGGCTGTTCCTGCCCAACGCCAGCAACGACTACATCTTCGCCATCGTCGGCGAGGAGCTCGGCCTCGTCGGCGGCGGCCTGGTCGTGGTCCTCTTCACGCTCCTCGCGTACCAGGGGTTCCGGGTCGCCCTCGCGGCCCCGGATACCTTCGGTGCGCTGCTCGCCGCAGGCATCACGACCTGGCTCGCCGTCCAGGCCTTCATCAACATCGCCGTCGTCGTGGCGCTCGTCCCCGTGACGGGGATCACGCTGCCCTTCATCAGTGCCGGCGGGTCGTCGCTGATCGTCAGCTTCGCGGCCGTCGGTATCCTCCTGTCGATCTCCCGGGAGACCGTC
>VGPE01000150.1 GCA_016875645.1 Chloroflexota bacterium | reverse complement strand
GCGGCCATCCGGCGGACCCAGGCGACCGTGTCCTCGTCGGGCGGGTAGGAGGGGTAGTGCTCCGTCTGCAGCCGGAAGCCGGACGGCAGGAAGCCGGCGAGGTCGGCGTCGATGTCGTCCTCGTCGGCGTAGATCGCACCCATGAGCATCGAGTCGGCCACGCGGAGGGTCTCCACATCTGGCTCGGGACAGGATAGGCTCACGATACCGGCAGGACGAATCGGGGGCGGTACACGATGGGCTGGCGCGCGCGAATCGGGCTCGTCTATCCCGATGACTCCGATTCCGACGACGAGTACGCGGCGATGGTCCCGCCCGGCTCGTCGGTCCACGTCTCGCGCAACGATGCGCCGTGGAGCGAGGACATGGTGGGAGCAGTCCTCGCGCACCTGTCGTCGGGCGCGATCGCGACGGCGACGCGGATGCTGGTGCCGGTCCAGCCCGATGCCGTGGCCTACGCCTGCTCGTCAGGCAGCTTCGCCGGCGGCCCCGGCTACGACCTGCGGATCATCGACGAGATGGCGCGCATCGCCGGCGCGCCGGCCACCACCGCCACCACCGCGTCCGAGGTCGCCCTGCGCACCCTGGGTGCCGCGACCATCTCCGTCGTCACGCCCTACGAGGCGGCCCGCAACGACCTGCTTGTCGCCGTGCTCGAGGCGCAGGGCTTCCGGGTGCAGGCCCTGGAGGCGTTCACTGGCTGGCGCGCCGCGCTGCCGGCCTATCGCGCCGTCGGCCTGGGCCTGGTCGATCTACTGGGCCCGGACCTTGCCTACCGCCTGGGCCGGCGGGCCGACCGGCAGGCGTCGGATGCGGTGCTTGTCGCGTGCACGAGCTTCAAGACGGGTCCCATGATCGAGCCGCTGGAGCGCGACCTGGGCAAGCCCGTCGTGACCGCCAACCAGGCCGTGATGTGGCACGTGCTGCGACTGGCAGGCGCAGGCGCGCCGCTGCCCGACCTCGGCGCCCTGTTCCGGATCCCGGATGCCGGCCCGGTGCGCCGCCCGGCGCGGGTCCCCGCCACCTAGAATTCGATCCCCCGGTCCGGCCCCCGGACGCTCACTGCCGGTCACCACCAGGAGGCGTTTGCGCGTGGCGAATGTCGTAGCGACCGACTCGGGCGATCTGCTGCGGCCCGGGATCGAGACGATCACCGCTGCCGGCGAGCAGATCGAGGTCCTTCCCGACGGACTCCTGGGGCCGGATGCGGCCGACCGCGTCGGCGACGCAAAGGTGCTCCTGGTCGGGCTCATGCACTGGCGGCGGCCGGCCATCGAGAAATTGCCCGACAGCGTGGGGCTGATGATCCGATGCGGTATCGGTGTGGACGTCATCGACGTGGACGTCGCCACCGAGCGCGGGATCTGGGTTGCCAACGTGCCCGACTACTGCGTCGAGGAAGTTGCCGACCACACCATGCTCCTGCTCCTCGCCGCGGCGCGGCAGGTGCGCCATTTCGAGGCCAGCTGGCAACAGGAGGGTCGCTGGGCGTCGCTGGATTACCAGCCCGTCGGGCGGCTGGCGGGCCAGACGCTCGGTCTCATCGGCCTCGGCCGGATCGGCACCGCCGTCGCCCGCCGCGCCGGGGGCTTCGGTCTCAAGGTCATCGCGGTCGACCCAGGCGTGCCCGACGAGCGGTTCGCCGCGGTTGGCGCGGAACGGGTCACGCTCGACGAACTGTTCGCTCGCAGCGACATCGTCAGCGTCCATACGCCGCTGACACCCGTCACGCGCCACATCCTGGGCGCGGAGTCCTTCGCGAGGATGAAGGACGGCGTCGTGATCGTGAACGCGAGCCGCGGCGGCCTGCTGGACCTCGCCGCCCTCGATGCGGCGCTCGCATCCGGCAGAGTGCGCGCAGCGGGCCTGGACGTCCTGGAAGGCGAGCCGACACCGGACCTTGCGGCGCCGCTCCTCCACAGGCGCAACGTGATCGTGACGCCCCACGTCGCGTGGTACTCGCAGGACGCTCGACGGGAGCTGGGCATTAAGGCTGCGCAGGAGGCGCTGCGCTACATCCGCGGCGAACGCCCGCGGAACCTGATCAACCCGTCCGCTCGAGCCACGCCCGGTGGGGGAGGTGCCGCATGAGCCTCGAATCCCTGCGCGCTCGAGCCAGGGCGCTGGACCCCGAGCCCATTGCCGCGCTGGCCACGCGAATGGTGGAGCTCTGGACGCCGCCCGGCCAGGAGCGGCCCATGGCCGAGCTGGCGGCGCAGGCGCTGCGCGACGCCGGCGTGGCAGACGTCGTCCTCGACGAGGAGTTCGCGGGCTCGCCCAGCGTGATCGCCCGGATTCCGGGCAGGCGGCCCGGCCCCACCATGCAGTGGCACGGCCACATGGACGCGATCGCCACGCCGCAGGGCCCGGTCCGCCGCGAGGGCGACGTGATCCACGCTCGCGGCGCGTCCGACATGAAGGGCGCCATCGCCGCGATGGTCGAGGCCGTCAAGCTGCTCAGGGCCGAGGGGCTGCCCGACCGCGGCAGCATCCTCATCACCTGGCACGGCCTCCACGAGACCGGCGGCAACGTTCCGCTCCACCGCATGATCGCTCGCGGTATCCACGGCGACGCGGTCATCACCGGAGAGCTCGGGAGCGGCGGCGAGCTGATCACGAGCGGCCGCGGCCTGACGTTCTGGGACATGATCGTGCGCCGCCAGGGCGATTCGCTCCACGAGACCAACGCGGCCGCGGGCACGGTCAACCCGATCCGGGCCGGCATGGCGCTCGTGGCGCGCCTGTACCGGCTCGCGGACGACCTCGCGGCAGGGCGCGGGGACCCGCCGGGCACGCTGTTCATCGGCGAGTTCACGTCAGGCGACTACTACAACCGCGTGCCCATCACGGCCCACCTCAAGGGCACCCGGCGCCACCTCGCCGGCTACCACCTGGGCCAGGTGAAGGAGGAGCTCGAAACGATCGCCGCCCAGGTTGCCGCCGAAACGGGCGCCATCATCGAGCCTCAGATCCACGGCTTCACCGAGGCCTACGAGGTTTCACCCGACTCGCGGGTGGCCCGGGCGCTGCGCCTGGCCCACCACGACCTGACCGGCCAGGCCATGCGGGTGCGCGCCAGCCGGGCGGTCGGCAACGCGTCGGACTTCGTGCACGAAGCCGGGATCGACGCGACCTACTACGGCATGGCGTACGCGTCCGCCCACTCCGACGACGAGCAGCTGTTCGTGCCCGAGCTGGCACGCGTGGCCGGCGCCTATGCCCTGGCGACGGCCTACTTCCTCGACGACCGCGAGGAGATCGACGCGCCTGCCCTCGACGAGACACCTGCATGAGCGAGAACACCGACATGAACCTGCCCGAGGGAACTCCCACGCCAGACGAGCTGCGCGAGCTCAGCCGCAACCTGCTCGTGGACATGGTGCCGATGGCGTCGTTCTCGGACGACCCGTTCGTCCTGGTCGAGGGCAAGGGGATCCGCGTCCGGGACGCATCCGGCCGCTGGTACATCGACGGCCTGTCGGGCGTGTTCACCTCCAGCTACGGCCACGCCAACGAGCGCCTCGCCGGCGCCGCTGCCGCCCAGGCGAAGACACTCGCGTTCGGCATGCCGCTCTACGCGGCCAATGTCCCGATCCTGAAGCTGGCGGACCGGCTGCTCGAAGTGGCGCCCGGCGGCTACGCCGTCGCCAAGTTCACGGCCGGCGGCTCCGAGGCCACCGAGTCGGCGCTCAAGATGGCCCGCCAGTGGCACCACCTCGAGGGCCGCGGCCGGCGGTTCAAGGTCTTCTCGCACTACCGCAGCTACCACGGCGCAACCGGCCATTCCCTTGCCGCCTCGGGCGGGGTCGCGTGGCGCTCCGAGTTCGAGCCGTTCGCCGCGGGCTTCATCCACGTCAACCCGCCGTTCGTGCTGCAGCGCCGGCTCGGCCTCTCGGAGGCCGCCGCCTGCGATGCCGCCCTCGAGTTGATCGAGGAGGCGGTTGAGCTGGAGGATCCCGACACGATCGCGGCCTTCATCACGGAGCCGATCATGCTCTCGGCCGGGGTGCGAGTTCCGCCCGAGGGCTACCTGCGGCGGCTGCACGACATCCTGCGCCGGCACGACATCCTGCTGGTGTACGACGAGATCATCACGGGCTTCGGGCGGACGGGGCGGCTCTTTGCCGCGGAGCACTTCGGCACATATCCCGACATCCTCTGTTTCGGCAAGGGCGTCAGCGGGGGCTACGCGGCGCTCGCGGGCCTGCTGGTCCAGGAGCACGTCGCGCGCAGCTTCTGGGGCCGCGAGGGCGAGAACCGCGAGTTCCGTGACGGCCACACCTATGGCAACAACCCGGTGGCCGGCGCCGTTGGCCTCAAGGCGATCGAGTACCTCGTCGACGACCGGCTCGTGGAGCACAGCCATCGAATGGGCGAGCGCCTCGCCGCACGGCTCCGCGCGGGCCTGTCCGACGTGCCGGCCGTCACCGGGATCCGGGGGCTGGGCATGTTGCGGGGGATCGCCCTCGATGGCCTCGGTGCGGGCAGCCCCCCGCTCGGACCGGCCGTGTCGAAGTCAGCCCGCGAACGCGGGCTGGTGGTCCGCGGCGGGCTCGACTTTGTCGCCCTCGGGCCGCCGCTGGTCTGCACCGAGTCGGAGATCGACGAGATCGCAGACCTCGCGATCGCCGCCGTTCGCGCCGTCGCCCGTTGAGGCGCGCCTGACCCCCGCGCCATCGATGCGCCCGGCCGCGCCCGGCCGTGCCCGGAGCCGCGATCCCCGGCTGCTCGGCTCGGTCCTTGTCGTCCTGGGCGCGACGCTCTCGGGCGTCCTCGGGCCGCTTGCGCGCCTGCTCTACGAAGCCGGGATGACGCCATTCGCGTTCGTGGTCTGGCGCGGCATCATCGCGGGCGCGGCCCTCTGGCTGCTGGTGCTGTGGCGCCGGCGCCGGCCCGGCTATCGCGTCGTGATCGCCTCGTTGCCGCGCCGGGAGCGCATCGCGCTCGTGGTGTTCGCCGGCGCCAACATCGTGCTCAACACGTCGCTCTTCGTCGCGTTCGACCGAATCCCCATCGCGATCGCGCTGCTGACCTTCTACACGTATCCGGTCCTGCTGGCCCTGTACGGGCGAGTAACGGGCACCGAGTCACTGAGCGTGGCCAAGGTGGTGGCGCTCGCGCTGGCACTTGGCGGCCTGTCGCTGGTCGTTTCCGCGCAGGGTGGCCCCGCGGTTGACATCCAGCTCGATCCGCTCGGGCTTGCGTTGGCGGCGGTCGCCTCGTTGTCGGCCGCCGTGTGGGTTGGTGCGGGTCGAGCCTGTGCCTCGGTTCCCGCCGAGCAGGCGATGGGGCTGTCCCTCGCGTGGACCGTGGCGGCAGTCGGCACGCTGGCCATCGTCGCGGGCCAGGACGCCGCGCTGCGGTATCCCCTGCAGCGCATCGACGGCCTTGCGCTGGTGGTCTTCACCGGGTTGCTCAGCGGAGCCGGGGCAGCCGTGATCTTCACGATGGGTATGCGCCTCATCAGCCGCGTCCGGTCGGGGATCCTGGGGCTCGTGGAGCCCATCGTGGGCGTGGCTGCAGCAGCCATCATCCTGGGCGAGCTGCTGAGCCCGGTCCAGTTGTTGGGCGGCGCGCTCGTCCTGGGTGCAGCGGTGCTGATCCAGCGTGCGAGCGACGACCCGGCCCCGATCGAGTCGGTCCCGGAGCCGGTGGTGGCCGAGCCGCATGCCCTTCGCCGAGTTCCCGATCGATCACGGGCCGAGTGAGGGCGGTGGGGCCCGGACTCCGATGGGGCAGCGTCATCAGGACCGGCCGGTGCTGATGGGCCGGGGCGAACCCCGCGGGTATACTCGGCCGGCGCTGTTGCGCGATCCACCCGACTCGGCTGAGGTCCCATGCGCGTCCGAAAAGCCGTCTTCCCCGCCGCGGGATGGGGAACGCGCTTCCTGCCGGCCACCAAGGCGCAACCCAAGGAAATGCTGCCCCTGGTGGACAAGCCGATCATCCAGTACGCGGTCGAGGAAGCGGTTGCCGCGGGCATCGAGCAGGTCATCATCGTCACCAGCAGCCAGAAACGGGCGATCGAGGACCACTTCGACCTCTCCTACGAACTGGAGCACCTGCTCGAGGAACGCGGCGACATCGAGATGCTCCGCCAGATCCGGCACATCTCGGATCTCGCCCAGGTCGCGTACGTCCGCCAGAAGGAGCAACTGGGCCTGGGCCACGCCGTCCTGATGGCCAAGGAGCTCGTGGGTCACGAGCCATTCGCGGTGATCCTCTCCGACGACGTCGTCGTGGCCGACCAACCCTGTATCGGCCAGCTGATCCGCGCCTACGACCGAGTCCACGGCTCGATCGTGGCGGTCATGGAAGTGCCCCACGAGGAAACCCGCCGCTACGGCGTCATCGCGACCGACACGCAGCACCCCGACAATGACCGGCTGCACCGCGTGTCGGGCCTGGTGGAGAAGCCGGAGCCGGAAGAGGCGCCGTCCAACTTCGCGATCATCGGGCGCTACGTCCTCACTTCGCGCATCTTCGACAAGCTCGAGCAGACGCCCCGTGGGGCCGGCGGCGAGATCCAGCTCACCGACGCGATCAGCGCGCTGATGGACGAGCAGGAGGTCTACGGCTACGAGTTCGAGGGGATCCGCTACGACTCGGGCACGAGGATGGGTTGGCTCAAGGCCTCGGTGGAGCTGGCGCTCGCCCGCCCCGACCTCGGCCCGGAGTTCCGCGGCTACCTGCGCGACCTCGACCTCAGCCGGTGAGCACGGCTCTGGAGCCGCTCGGGGCGGTCAAGGCCGGGCCGATGTGCTGCGGTAGCATGGGTCGCAGGACCGCCGGGCGGGCGGCCGCGCAACGGAGATGGGCTTGACGGAGATCGAATCGGTCCTGGGGGGCCGCTACCGCCTCGACGGGCTCCTCGGCCAGGGTGGCATGGCCACCATCTTCCGGGCCCGCGACCTCCAGCTCAACCGCGACGTCGGCGTCAAGCTGCTTCGCTCCGAGTACGGCCGGGACCCGGACTTCCTCGCCCGCTTCCGCCAGG
>VGPE01000149.1 GCA_016875645.1 Chloroflexota bacterium | reverse complement strand
CCGCCTTGAGCGCCTGCGCTTGGACCCTTCGACCACGCTCCTCGCCCGCGTGGGTGCGGTGCTGGGCCTGGAGCTCTCAGCCCGGTACTTCCCCACCGGCTCACCCGTCCGCGACCGGGCGCATCTGCGGCTGCTCGCGGCATTCCAGGCGCGCCTCTCGCCCACGCTGCGCTGGCAGACCGAGGTGCCGCTCCCCATCGAGCGCGACCTGCGGCGCTGGGACGGCATGGTGTCCGGGCGGACGTGGCGATACGGCGTGGAGATCGAGACAGCTCCCCGTGACTGGCAGGCCCTGACCGGACGTCTTGCGCTCAAGCAGCGGGACGGTGGCGTGGCAGGCGTGATCCTCGTCCTGCCTGAGACGCATCGCGTGCGGGAATTCCTTCGAGCCGCGGCACCGGTCGCGGGGAGTTCGTTCCCGATTCCGGCCCGACTCGCGCTGGCCCGACTCGCGCTGGCCCGACTCGCACGCGGTGAGGACCCTGGCGGGAATGCGATCGCTGTCTTGAGGGTGGCCCGGGAACCGCGTCAGCCGTGACGCCAACGGACGACTGGCGCTCTGCTCAGTCGCCGCAGCGGGTCATGCCTGACGCGTATCAGCGACTCAACCGCCCAGAGCGGTCACGCCTGACGCTCCTGACGACTCAGTCGTCCGTAGCGCTCTCAGCTGACCGAAACGGGCGAGACCGGAGCGGCGGCGGAGGCGGCGGAGGCGGCGGAGCCCGCGGAGCCGGCGGAGGCCGCGACCCGCTCCACCCGGATCGCCGTGGCCTTGAACTCGGCGGTGCCCGACTTGGGGTCGGTGGCGTCGATCGTGAGCAGGTTCGTGGTCACGTCGTCCTGGAAGTGGAGCGTCATGAACGCAAGCCCCGGCCGCAACCCCGGATCAACCCGGACCGGGGCTTCCACCGAACCGCGCCGCGACGTGACCCGGACCACCTCGCCCTCAACGACCCCCAGCGCCGCCACGTCCTCCGGCGACAGGTCCAGCGACTCGCCCCGCCGCAAGGGCGACGAATACCCGCCGGTCTGCACCCCTGTGTTGTACGAGTCCAGCCGCCGGCCCGTGGTCAGTCGGATCGGGAACTCGGGCGTCAGCCGGTCCACCGGCGGTTCGTGGTGCACCACCGACAGCGGCGCCCGCGGTCCCACCACCGGATCCGCCCACAGGCGCGAGTGCAGGAACAGCTCGCCCGGGTGCGTCTCGTCCCAGCACGGCCACTGGAGCCCGCCCTCCGCCTCCAGGCGCGCGTAGCTCATCCCCGCGTGCACCGGCGACAGCGACCGGACCTCGTTCCAGACCTCCTCGGCCGTCGGCGACCCCCAGTCGTGGCCCAACCGGGCCGCCAGCGAGTAGACGATCGCCAGGTCGTCGCGCGCCTCGCCCGGCGGCGCCAGGGCGGCCCGGACACGCTGCACCCGCCGCTCGGAGTTGGTGACCGTGCCCTCGGATTCGGCCCACATCGCCGAGGCCGGGAACACCACGTCGGCGATCTCCGCGGTCGCGGTCAGCACGATGTCCTGGACGATCAGCGTGTCCAGCCCGCGCAGCAGGCCCTCCGTCCGGTGGCGGTCCGCCTCGGACTGCAGCGGGTTCTCGCCCACGACGTAGAGCGCCGTCAGCTCGCCCCGCTCCATCGCGTCGAACATCCCCGACAGGTGCCAGCCGCGCCGGGGCGGGACGCGCACCCCCCACGCCGCATCGAACTTCGCCCGCAGCGGCTCGTTCTCCACGTGCTGGAAGCCCGGCAGACGGTCGGGCAGCGCGCCCATGTCGCCGCCGCCCTGGACGTTGTTCTGGCCGCGCAGCGGGTTGACGCCACTCCCGTACCGCCCGATATGCCCCGTCAGCAGCGACAGGTTGATCAGGGCGAGCACATTGTCCACCGCGGTGTGGTGCTCGGTGATGCCCAGCGTCCAGCAGATCATGGCCATGGGCGCGGTGGCGTACTCGTGGGCCAACTGGCGGATCACCGCCGCCGGCACGCCCGTCTCGGCCTCCGCGTACGCCAGCGTGTACGACTCGACGGCCGCGGCGTACTCCTCGAAACCGGACGTCGCCCGCGCCACGAACTCGCGGTTCCACAGCCCCGCGGCGATGATCTCGCGCCCCACCGCATTCGCCAGCGCGATGTCCGAGCCCACGTCGAGGCCCAGCCAGACGTCGGCCCACTGCGCCGAGGTGGTCCGCCGCGGGTCAACCGCGAACAGACGCGCTCCGTTGCGCACCCCGCGCAGCAGGTGGTGGAAGAAGATCGGGTGCGTCTCGCGCGCGTTCGAACCCCACAACACAATGAGGCTCGTGTCCTCGATCTCACGATATGAGTTGGTGCCGCCTCCGGCCCCGAACACGGTCGCCAGACCGGCGACAGAGGGGGCGTGTCAGGTGCGGTTACAACTGTCGATGTTGTTGCTGCCGACCGCGGCCCGGATGAACTTCTGCGTCGCGAAGTTCAACTCGTTGGTGGCCTTGGAGCAGCTGAACAGCCCGACCGACGTGGGGCCGTGTGCCGTGACCGCCGCGCGGATCCCCGCCGCGGCCCGGCCCAGGGCCTCGTCCCAACTCGCTGCCCGCAGGTGCCCGGTCACCCGGTCACCCTCGCGCACGAGCGGGGTGGTCAATCGGGCGTACGCCTTCGGCATGGCGCCGCTCTCCTGATCCGCGGTGCTGGTGCACCGTCGGACGAGCATAGCCGCTGCGCGGCAGGCTGCACCGCGCTGCCTCGGGCCTCCGGCCCGCGAGGCCACCCGCCGCAGGCCGGCCACCGCGGCCGCATCGGCGCCTGCCGGCGCCGGCCGGCAATGGTCGGCGATCTTCTCCACCGGGAACTCGACGATCGTCCTGATGTCCTCGGGCGGGACGTCCGGCTCGCTCAGGTACCGCTCGCGCGGAGGACCCACCGGCCGGTAGCCGTGGGCCGGAATCCACCGGCCCAGGTCGGTGTACGCCTCGCTGATGGTCTCGTACGGCCCGCGATGGAGCGTGGTGGCGACGAGCCCTCCGGGGATGTGCTCCACGACGAGGCCCGGTGGCGGCGGCACCGACGGTGCCTCGGCGATCGGGGCACAGATCGCCACGTTCCAGCGGTTCTCGGCGAGGCGTTCGCGATAGGTCACGAACGGTTCGCCCGCCGGGCGAAGGCCGGCCGCCTGGATGAACCCGTACTCGGCACCGAACGCGGCGCCGAGGGCCTGTGGGAACTCGCTCACCTCCAGGGTCAGCTCGCGCGCGAGCGCCGTGCTGGCCGCGACGTCCCTGACTTCGATCGCGTGGACCATGGCCGGGTCCTCCTCGTCTGCAGCACGAAGTTTGCCGATCCGGGCGCCGCCGACGAGTGCCGGACGGCCTACGCCAGCGCGACTCCCGCCCCGCGCTCGACTCGGCCCACGACGTGGGCACCCACGTGCGAACGTTCGAGATCCGCCAGGACCGCCGCAAGCCTCTCGCCCGGCACTGCGGCGAGCAGGCCGCCGGAGGTCTGCGGGTCGTGGGCGAGCGTGACGCGTTCCGGCGCGACGCCGGCGGCCACGGTCAGGTGAGGGGCAGTGAAGCGCCGGTTGTGGGCCGCGCCGCCGGTTTCGACGCCGTCCCGGGCGAGGTTCAGCGCGCCGTCGAGCGCGGGCAGGCCGGCCGCGTCGAACGCGAATCGCGTTCCGGAGGCATGGGCCATCTCGAGGCCGTGTCCCAGCAGCCCGAACCCGGTGACGTCGGTGGCGCCGCGCACGCCGGCCCGCGCGAGGGCCTCCGAGCCGGCCCGATTGAGCGTGAGCATCTGTGCGATCGCAGCCGAGAGGTCCGCCGGCCGAGTCCGGCCCTGGCGGTGCCCGCTCACCAGGAGCCCGGTCCCGAGCGGCTTCGTCAGCACCAGCGTGTCGCCCGGGCGCGCGCCGCCCTTGCGGAACAGGCGATCTGGGTGGGCGGCGCCGATCACCGCAAGGCCGTACTTGGGCTCCAGGTCACGGATGGTATGGCCGCCGGCCAGCGTGCCGCCGGCTTCGCGGACCTTCGCGGCGGCACCGTCGAAGATGGCCGCCAGCGCGTCGCGCGGCAGATCCTCCGGGAACGCGGCGATGGCGAGGGCGAAGAGCACCCGGCCGCCCATCGCAAACACATCGGAAAGCGCATTGGCCGCCGCGATCGCGCCGAAGGTGGCCGGGTCGTCGACCAGCGGCGGGAAGAAGTCCAGGGTCCCGATCACGGCCAGCTCGGGCGACACGCGGTAGACGGCGGCGTCATCGGGCGGGTGGAGGCCCACGATCAGGTCGTCGTCGATCGCACCCGGATCTGCCCCGAGGCCGGCAAGGGCATCCGCGAGCAGGTCGGCCCCGAGCTTGGCCGCGCAGCCGCCGCAGTCTGTCAGGTCGGTGAGGCGGAAGGACGCAGCCAGGTCGGTCATGGCCAGCCCATCCTAGCGCGGCCCGAACGCGGCACCTCGGATGGCGGGAGCGCATGGGAGTCGAACCCACCGCGCCGCGCGTCGCGCCGCGCCACTGGTTTTGAAGACCAGGAAGCCCACCGGGGCCCAACCGCTCCCGCGCCCAACTCTACCGCCGGCGCTCGACCGCGGCCGGCAGGCACACCGCCCTAGACTCCATGCCATGAACTCGGTCGCCGGCGTGCTGCGCCTGCCCACGTACCGAAGGTTCCTCGCGGCGGCGATCTGCAGCGGGATGGGTGTCTGGATCTTCCAGACGGCGATCTACTGGGCGGGCCTCCAGTCCGGCTCGACGGCAAGCGTCGGCATCCTGGTGGCCGCGATCTCGCTGCCGTCGCTCATCCTCACCATCCCGGCCGGGGTCCTGACCGACCGCGTCGGCCCGTTCTGGCTCCTCTTCATCGGGTCGCTCTCGCCAGCGCTGGCCTGCATCGGCGGCCTCGCGCTGGTCGCGCCGGACGGCTCCATCGCACTGGATCCGGCGACCCTCGTCACCTTCATGGTCGGGGTGGCCTACGCGCTCTGGAGCGTGCCCGCCCTCGTCTACGTGACTCGCTCCGTGCCGCCAAACCTGCTGGGGGCGGCGATCAGCCTGATGGTGCTGCAATACGCGACCGGACGCATCGCCGGCGGGGCCCTCGGCGGACTGGTCGTGAGTATGGGCGGCGCGGGCCTCGCGTTCGGCGTGTCTGCGGCGATCTTCGTGGTCGGCATGGTGACCGTTCTCACGTTGCCGCGGCTCGGCGGCCTCGACGCCCGCGGCGGCAACACCGTGCGCGGGCTCGTCGAGGCGGTGTCCTGGTTGCGCGGCGCGCCCGCGACGCTCGCGCTCGTCGCACTTGGCGCGCTGTCGTCCCTGCTGGCCTACGCGTACATCCCGCTGCTGGGGGCGCTGTCGCGGGACGTCATCGGGGCCGGCTCGGCCGGCCTGGGCATCCTCACGGCCACCTCGGGCATCGGCATGGTCGCGTCGGGCATCCTGGCCGATCCCGTCGGCAAGCGGATCGGGCGTGGCCGGGGGGTTGTTGCCACGATGGTGCTGGGAGCCTTGAGCATGATCGGCCTGGGCCAGTCGAACGTGCTGGTCGTCTCGGTGGCATTGCTGGCCGCGGTCGCATTCCTGGGTTCCGCGCGTTCGGCCATGGCGTCCTACCTGATGCAGTCGCTCACGCCGGCCCGCATGCGCGGCCGCGTCACGTCCCTGGCGGACTTCGTGGCCCAGCTGATGAGCATCGTCGGCAGCCTTGCCGTCGGCGGGCTCGCGGTTTCGGCCGGGGTGACGGCCGTCCTGGTCGGGTCCGGCGTCGCCGTCGTGCTCGTCGTGGGCCTGGTCGTCGCGCTCTGGCCGCGGATCCTGCGCATGGACGTGGATCGCGAATCGCGCCCCGTGGTCGGCGGCCGGCCGTACGTCGAGGGCCGTGGATCCGGCGTGCCGCTCCCCGAGACGTCCTGATGGCCGCGGCTCCGGCGCGGCCGCCGAGCGTGGAGCGGGTGCTCCGGCAGCTGCGCGCGGACGGCGCTCCGGACTCCGGCCACGCGGCCCTGGTCGCGGCCGCGCGCGAGGTGATCGCCGCCGAGCGTGACCGCCTCGGGCGCGGGGAGCCGGCCCTGGCGGTCGACGCACTGGCCGCCCAGGCCCGCGCACGCCTGGGCGATCGTGCGCCGACCGTGCCGCAGGTGATCAACGCGACCGGGGTCATCGTCCACACGAACCTGGGCCGTGCGCCGTGGCCGGACGCGGCGGTCGCGGCAGCCCGCGCCGCCGCGGGCTCGCTGTTCCTGGAGCTCGACCCCACCACGGGCCGCCGTGGGCGCCGGTATCGCGCGGCCGAGGAGGCGCTGCTTGCGCTCACCGGCGCCGAGGACGCGCTCGTCGCCAACAACAACGCCGCGGCACTCGCGCTCGCGGTGGGCCTGGCCGGGCGCGGCGGCCGGGTCGTGGTCTCGCGTGGCGAACTCGTCGAGATCGGGGGTGGCGTCCGGATCCCCGAGATCGTGCGCCGCGCCGGAGCGCGCCTGGTCGAGGTCGGCACGACGAACCGCACCCGGGCCGCCGACTTCGTGGAGCCGCTCGCCGCCGGTGCGCGCATGGTGCTTCGCGTCCACCCCTCGAACTTCCGCCAGAGCGGCTTCACCGAGGCGCCGGACCCCGCGGAGCTCGCCCGCGCCGCGCACGAGCACGGGGCGATCGTGGTGGACGATCTCGGCTCGGGGGCCCTGATCGACACGGCGCCCTTCGGCCTCGCGCACGAGCCCACGCCCGCGGAGCGTCTGGCAGCGGGCGCAGACCTGGTGACCTTCTCCGGCGACAAGCTGCTGGGCGGACCGCAGGCGGGCCTGATCGTCGGCCGGGCGGACCTGGTCGGGCGGCTGCGGCGAGATCCGCTGGCGCGCGCCGTGCGGCCCGACAAGGTCACGCTGGCGGGCCTGGCGGCGACGCTGGAGCTGTACCGCACGGGGCGGGCGCTGGCGGAGATCCCCGTCTGGCGGATGATCTCGACATCCGTCGGCGCGCTCCGGGCGCGGGCCGAGGCCGCCTTGACAGCGATCGGCGACGCGCGGATCTCGGCGGTGGACGTGGAGGCGACGGTGGG
>VGPE01000148.1 GCA_016875645.1 Chloroflexota bacterium | reverse complement strand
CCACACGGTCATGGCGGAGGGCGGGATTGCGGCGTCGCTGGCGCACGTCGCCGCGGATGACTCCTGGCGCACCCACTTCCGCGACACGATGGTCGGCGGCAAGTACCTCAACAACCCGCGCATGGCGCAACTGCATGCCCAGGAGGCCGCGGACCGCGTCAGGGAATTGGAGGAGTGGGGCGCGATCTTCGACCGGACCGGCGATGGGCGCATTCTCCAGCGGCCCTTCGGTGGCCACACCTACCCCCGGCTCGCGCATGTTGGTGACCGGACGGGCCTCGAGATGATCCGTACGCTCCAGGACCGGGTGGTGGCGGCCGGGGTGTCGGTGTACATGGAGTGCACCATCACCCGCCTCATCGGGCGCGAGGATCGCGTCACGGGCGCGTTCGGCTACTGGCGCGCCGACGGCCGGCCGGTCGCCTTCCCGGCGCGAGCCATCGTCCTGGCCACGGGGGGCATCGGCCGCGCGTATCGCGTGACCTCGAACTCGTGGGAGTACTCCGGTGACGGCCACGCGCTGGCCTACCTCGCCGGCGCCGAGCTCATCGACATGGAGTTCGTCCAGTTCCATCCGACCGGTATGGTCTGGCCGCCCGGCGTCCGGGGCCTGCTCGTCACCGAGGCCGTGCGCGGCGAAGGCGGCATCCTGCGCAACCGGGACGGCGAGCGCTTCATGTGGAAGTACCTGCCCGAGGAGCGCCGCCACGAGTACGCGGAGACCGACGCCGAGGCGCGCCGCTGGGTGGAGGCACTCACGGCCGGCCGCCAGACGGACGCGCGGCAGCCGCCCGAGCTCTCCACCCGGGACAACGTCGCGCGGGCGATCTTCACCGAGGTTCGCGAGGGTCGCGGCTCCCCGCACGGGGGCGTGTTCCTCGACATCAGCTACCTGCCCGCCGAGCGGGTGCGCCGCAAGCTGCCCTCGATGTACGACCAGTTCAAGTCGCTCGCCGACGTCGACATCACGGCCGGGCCGATGGAGGTCGGCCCCACCATGCACTACATGATGGGCGGCGTGAAGGTGGATGCGGACACGGGCGCCACCACCGTGCCCGGGCTGTTCGCCGCGGGCGAGGTGGCGGGCGGGATGCACGGCTCGAACCGCCTCGGTGGGAACTCACTCTCGGATCTGCTGGTGTTCGGGCGCCGCGCCGGGGCGGCGGCAGCCGAGCTGGCGCGGCGCGACCGGGCTGAGCCACACCTCTCGCCGTACCAGGTCCGGCGCGCGGCGGATGAGTTGCTCGCACCGCTGCGGCGGGCCGACGGGGAAGACCCATATCGCCTCCACGAGGACCTCCAGGCCACGATGGAGTCGCTGGTGGGCATCTTCCGGATCGACGAAGACCTCGCCGAGGCCGCGGTCCGCATCGCCGCGCTGGGTGAGCGCTGGAACGGTCTGCGCGCGCAGGGCGGGCCCGCCTACAACCCGGGCTGGAACCTTGTCTTCGAGCTGCGCAACCTGCTCATCGTCTCCGAGGCCATCGCGCGCAGCGCGCGCCTGCGCACGGAGAGCCGCGGCGCCCACAGTCGCCTCGATTTCGCGGAGACGAACCCCGAGTGGGCCGGCGTGAACTGCGTGGTTCGGCGGGAGCGCGACGGAATGCGGGTGGACCTCGCGTCGCTCCCGGCGATGGCCGACGAGCTCAAGGCACTGCTCTCCAAGGAGCCCGCCCATGCCTGACGCCACCCTGCGGGTCTACCGCGGCACCCCCGGCCAGCCGGCCCACTTCCAGGACTTCCAGGTGCCGGTCGACGAGGGGATGGTCGTCCTCGACGCGCTCCATTGGATCCAGGCCCACCGCGCGCCGGACCTCGCTGTCCGCTGGAACTGCAAGGCCGCCAAGTGCGGTTCCTGCAGCACTGAGATCAACGGCAAGCCCGCGCTCACCTGCAAGGCCCGGCTGTCGGACTTCGCCCCCGGCGAGACGATCGTGGTGGAGCCGATGCGCACGTTCCCGTTGATCCGGGACCTCGTCACCGACGTCTCGTGGAACTACGAGGTCAACCGTCGGATCCAGCCGTTCACGCCGCCCGCCGACGTGCCCCAGAGCGAATGGCGCTGGCAGCAGCAGGACATCGAGCGGGTCCAGGAATTTCGCAAGTGCATCGAGTGCTTCCTGTGCCAGGACGTGTGCCACGTGCTGCGCAGCCATGAGACCGACAACCTCTTCATCGGCCCCCGGTTCCTGGTGCGCGCAGCGGGGCTCGAGATGCACCCCATGGATACGGCCGACCGGCTGCCCTTCCTCAAGGACGAGGGCGGCACCGGCTACTGCAACATCACCAAGTGCTGCACCGAGGTCTGCCCGGAGCACATCAAGATCACCGACAACGCGATCATCCCGCTCAAGGAGCGGATCGCGGACCGCTACTACGACCCGTTCCGGATGATCTGGCGCCGCCTCCGCGGCACGAAGGCGCCCGCGCCCGCGCCCGCCGCGACCACGAAGGCCTAGTCCGGGGCGGGGAGGCCCCGCCGCCCCGGCTCCGGATCCGGAACCCCGCGCCGTGCTCTCCGCGCCGCTGGCGCGGGTCGGCCTGCGGCCTGGCAACACACGTCGTACCGCTCGCACCAGTAGCGCGCGCCCATCGGTTGGGCACCTCGGGGCTCCTGGCGGCCTTCCCGGCCGGCGCACCGTCCACACCAGTAGCGGACGGCCGTCGGGCGCTCCCGCCCTGCGCGGCTGACGGGTCAAACCAGTCCCGGCGCGCGGATCGGCCGGCCGTCCAATCCATCGACCGCTCCGTCTCGCCGACCTACTGCTCGCACCAGGATCGGCGCGCGGATCGCTCCGGTGCGAGGGTCCGCGGCCGGCCCTTGCCGCCGGCGCACTGCTCACACCAGTAGCTCGTCCCTGGCCACGCCGTACGGGGACCGGCGGCGGCGGTGCCGCCTCGGTACTATTCCGGGCATGCCCTACCGCATCACGCTGATCCCCGGCGACGGCATCGGACCGGAGCTGGCGGCGGCGACTCGTCGCGTGCTCGACGCCACGGGCGTCGGCTTCGACTGGCTCGTCGTGGACGCCGGCGCCGACGTCATGGACCGCTACGGGACCCCGCTGCCGGACCACGTCCTCGATGCCATCCGCGACACTCGAGTGGCGCTGAAGGGACCGATCACGACGCCCGTCGGCGAAGGGTTCCGCTCGGTCAACGTGACGCTGCGCCAGGCGCTCAACCTGTACGCGAACGTCCGGCCGGCGCGCAGCATGAGGGGACTCGACACCCGCTACGAGAACGTCGACCTCGTCATCGTCCGCGAAAACACCGAGGACCTGTACGCGGGCATCGAGCACATGGTCGGCCGCAACGCGGCCGAGAGCATCAAGATCATCACCCGCGAAGCGTCGGAGCGGATCGCCCGCTACGCCTTCGACTACGCCGTGCGCAACGGACGGCGGACGGTCACCGCCGTCCACAAGGCCAACATCATGAAGCTGTCCGACGGCCTCTTCCTGGAGAGCTGCCGCACCGTTGCCGCCGAGTACGAGGGCCGCGTCGGCTTCGAGGACCGCATCGTCGACAACATGTGCATGCAGCTGGTCCAGAAGCCCGAGCTGTACGACGTGCTCGTTCTGCCCAACCTGTACGGCGACATCGTCAGCGACCTGGCGGCCGGACTGGTCGGTGGCCTCGGAGTCGCTCCCGGCGCCAACATCGGCACCGAGGCGGCCGTCTTCGAGCCGGTCCACGGATCCGCGCCCAAATACGCGGGCCAGAACAAGGCCAACCCGACGGCGCTCATCCTGTCGGGCGTGCTGATGCTCCGGCACCTCGGCGAGGTTGCTGTCGCCGAGCGGGTCGAGGATGCGGTCCGCGCCGTCATCGCCGAGGGGGCCCACGTCACGTACGACATGGGCGGGACGGCCGGCACCAGTGACTTTGCCGACGCCGTCCTCGGGCGTCTCGAAGCCTCGCCCGTCTTGCCGGCCTGATTCACGGCGCGCGCCTCTCCACGGGGGCGGGCGCCAACGGAGGGTTCATGCTGCTCCGGTACCGTGGAAGCGAAGGCATGCTCGCGTGGGCCTTTCACCGGATCTCCGGGATCGGGATCTGGGCCTTCGTGGTCCTCCACGTCATCGACATCTATCTCGTGGGCGGCAACCCCGAGGCCTACGACGAGATCCTCCAGATCTACGCCAGCCTGCCCGGCCGGATCCTCGAGATCGTGCTGGGCGGGGCGCTCTTCTACCACGCGCTCAACGGGATGCGGATCATCGTCATGGACTTCTGGCCCGCGATGACCGTGCACCACAAGCGCCTCTGGTACATCAACTGGGTGATCTTCCTTGTCGTCGGCATCCCCGGCGCCTGGATCATCATCAAGCCGGCCTTCGGGATGTAGGGGATCGCAGACCGATGGCACTCTGGTCGCGCTCCGGCCGCGTCCGCCCGCAGGGCGGCGGCTTCGAGCCCTTCGCGTGGTACCTCATTCGGATCACGGGCCTCGCCCTGTTCGTGCTGGCGCTGACGCACTTCAGCATCCTCCACTTCATCTTCGACCCCGCCGAGCAGACAGCGGAGTTCATCACGCAGGAGCGCTGGAACCAGGTCTTCTGGCGCGGCTTCGACTGGCTGCTGCTGATGATGGTGATCTTCCACAGCTTCCTGGGGATGCGCACCATCGTGCGCGACTACGTCCGCGGCGGAGCCCGCACCGCGCTGCTGATGGGGCTGTACTCGCTCGCGGCGATCCTGTTCGTGCTGGGGACCATCGTGGTCATGACCCTGCCGATGGGCGGGGAGCGCTGACCCGGATGCAGGCCGTTTACGACGCGCTGATCGTCGGCGCCGGCGGCGCCGGCCTCTGGGCCGCTCTCGAACTGGCGCAGGCCGGGGTCAAGACGGCCGTCATCACCAAGCTCTATCCCACCCGCTCCCATACCGGCGCCGCCCATGGTGGCGTCTGTGCCGCTCTCGGCAACCTCGAGGAGGACCACTGGGAGTGGCACATGTTCGACACGATCAAGGGCGGTGACTACCTGGTCGACCAGGACGCCGCTGAGGTGCTGGCACGCGAGGCGATCGAGTGCGTGATCGAGCTCGAGCACATGGGCCTGCCCTTCAACCGGACGCCTGACGGCAAGATCGACCAGCGTCGCTTCGGCGGCCACACCCGCAACTTCGGCGAGGGCCCCGTCCGGCGCAGCTGCTTTGCCGCCGACCGGACCGGTCACATGATCCTGCAGACGCTCTACCAGCAGTGCCTCAAGGCAGGCGTCGTCTTCCACGACGAGTACCAGGTCGTGGACCTGCTCTTCGAGGGCGGTGACGCCGGCGAGGGCGGGCGCGCAGCCGGCGTGGTCGCATACCGGATCGCAGACGGCGAGATCTTTCCCATTCGCTCCAGCGCGGTGCTCCTCGCGACCGGCGGCTTCGGGCGGATGTTCCGGATCACGTCCAACGCCTGGTCGCTGACGGGCGACGGGATCGCGCTCGCGTGGCGCCATGGCGTGCCCATGCAGGACATGGAGTTCTTCCAGTTCCACCCGACGGGCATCGTCGGGATCGGCATCCTGCTGTCCGAGGCCGCGCGCGGCGAAGGCGGCTACCTACTGAACGACTCGGGCGAGCGGTTCATGAAGCGCTACGCCCCGACGATGATGGAGCTGGCGCCCCGCGACATGGTCAGCCGCGCGATCTACCTCGAGGTCCGCGACGGGCGCGGCATCGGCGGCAAGGACTACGTGCATCTCGACGTCCGCCACCTCGGCCGAAAGGTGATCGAGGAGAAGCTGCCCGACATCACGGACTTCGCCCGCGTCTACCAGGGCGTTGAGCCCATCACAGAGCCAGTGCCCGTCCAGCCGACGGCCCATTACGCGATGGGCGGCATCCCGACCGACATCTTCACGCGCGTGACCCGCGACGAGCACAACACGGTGGTGCCGGGGCTGTACGCCGCGGGCGAAGCGGCCTGTTTGAGCGTCCACGGCGCCAACCGCCTCGGGACCAACTCGCTGGTCGACCTGCTCGTATTCGGGCGGCGGGCCGGGCTCCAGATGGCGCGCGAAGTCGGCGGAGTTGACCTGCCGATCCTCGCGCGCAATGTCGAGGAACCGGTCCGTGCCGAATTGCGGGCGATCCGGGACCGTCCCAGCGGCGAGTCGGCGTCCCGCCTGCGGCGGGAGCTAGCGGACGTGATGATGGACCAGGTGGGCGTCTTCCGGGACGAGCCGACCCTCTCGATGGCGCTGCCGAAGGTCCGCGAGTTGCGCGAGCGCTACGAGCGCGTGAGCGTCCAGGACAAGGGTCGCACGTTCAACACGGACCTCCTGGAAGCGCGGGAACTGGGCTACCTGCTCGACTGCGCGGAGACGACCGTCGCCGCGGCCCTGGCCCGCAGGGAGAGCCGCGGCGCGCACTCACGCGAAGATTTTCCGGAGCGCGACGACGTCAACTTCCTCAGCCACACGCTCGCGTACCGCGGGGCGCCCGGCCGGCCGACGCTGCGCTACAAGCCGGTCACGATCACGCGCTTCGCACCGAAGCCCCGCACCTACTAGGTGGAACGCGATCATGCAGGTTGAGATCGGCATCCTCCGCTACGACCCGGAGCGGGATTCGTCCCCGCATTGGCAGAGCTACCAGGTGGAATCGGCGCCGATGGACCGCGTGTTCGATCTGCTCCACAAGGTCAAGTACGAGCAGGACGGCACCCTCACGTTCCGCCGCTCGTGCGCCCATGGCGTCTGCGGCTCGGACGCGATGATGATCAACGGCCGCAATCGGCTCGCCTGCAAGATCCGCGTCGATCAGCTGGGCAGGCGACGGATCACGATCGCACCCCTGCCCGGCCTGCCCGTCGTCAAGGACCTCGTGGTCGACATGGAGGACTTCTTCGCGAAGTACAAGACGGTCCGGCCCTACCTGATCACCGACGGCCCGCCGCCGCCCCGCGAACGCCGCCAGAGCCCGGAGCAGCGTGCCCGCTTTGACGACACGACCAAGTGCATCCTGTGTGCGGCCTGCACGAGTTTCTGTCCGTCGTTCTGGGCGCAGGACTCATATGTCGGCCCGGCGGCCATCG
>VGPE01000147.1 GCA_016875645.1 Chloroflexota bacterium | reverse complement strand
CCACGCGGGTGGCAGCCGAACTGCTCCGGCGCGACGGCCAGATCGGGACGCTGGAGGCTGGCAAGCTGGCCGACCTGATCGCGGTCGATCACGATCCCCTGGCAAGCCCTGACCGGATCGGCGATCCGCGGACGGTGCGCCTGGTGCTCAAAGATGGCAGCGTTGCCAAGGATCTCGACCGGCGCACCTCGGCTGTCTAACCGGCGCTGGCGATCGGGTCTGGGAGGCCGCTGAGCCAGGTCTCCTGCTCGCCGGGGGCCGGCGGGGGCACCACGCGGATGAAGAGCTCGACCCCGAACTCCTCCTCCATCCGCTCGGCATCCTCGGCATTCTCGAACTCGTCGGGGCGGATCTGGCTTGCGTGGCACTCGAAGGCGGCGCGCTTGCGTGGGAGCACCGCGCGGACGTCGACCGCGGTGGTGATGTCCTGGTCGGGCCGGGCAAGCTCGATGAAGCGGCGGCGCTGGAGCAGGTCGTCTTCGGACGGCGGCCGGGCGTCGGGTTTCGCATCGCCCGCCTGCCAGCCCTCGACCATCTTCTCGGCCCACGCGCGCGGCAAGGCGTGGTGGTACAGGGCGGTCGGGCCGCCGGGCTCGGCGTGCGCGCGGTTGAAGGCCTCAGTGGCGACCTCACTGACGCGGACATGGTCGGGGTGGCCGTAGATCCCGCCCGGATCGAACGTCAGCACCGCGGCCGGCCGGAGGCGGCGGATCTCCGCGACGAGTCGGGCCACGACCTCATCGCGGTCGACGTCCACGAAGCTGCCGGGCTTGCGCGCCCAGTTCTCCATGCCCGAGTCGCGGTATCCCAGGAAGATCGGCTCGGGGATGCCGAGCGCACGGCAGGCACAGCGCAGCTCGTCGCGGCGGATCTCGGGATCCATGGCATGGTCGCCATCCTCATCCGCGTTCCCGCCCTCATCGCCGTTGGTCGCGCAGATCAGTGATACCGCATGGCCCTGCTCGGCGAGGATCGCCAGGGTGCTGCCCGCACCGAAGGTTTCGTCGTCCGGATGGGCGAAGATCGCGAGGAGCCCGCCCGGTGCTGGCGTCACCGTCCGGATCAGCCCTCGCCGGCGCGCGGCACCGACGACTCGAGCTGTTCGCCGAGCTCCACGGTGCGGCGGTAGGCCGCCCAGACCGCTTCCGAGAGGACGGTCCGGAGGCGCCCCGATTCGAGCTCGTGGAGCGCGGCGGCACTCGTTCCACCGGGCGACGTGACCATGTTCCGCAGCTCGGCGGGGTGCATCCCGCTCGACTTGGCGAAAAGCGTGCTGCCTTCGAGGGTCTCGATGACCAGGTCATGGGCGATGTGGCGCGGGAATCCCAGGTGGACCGCGGCGTCGATCAGCGCCTCCATGACGAGGAACACGTACGTCGGGCCGCTGCCACTCACGGCGGTCGCCATCGCAACCAGCTTCTCGTCATCCACCTCGATCTCGTGGCCGAGGGCCGCGAGGAGTGCTCGCGCCTGGTCGCGCTGCTCGACGGTCGTCTCGGGAGTCGCGTACCAGACGGTCATGCCGTGCCCCAGTCGGGCGGGCGTGTTGGGCATGCTGCGCACCACCTGGCCGTGGCCGAGGAAGCCGCTGACCGCCGCGGTCGTGGCGCCAGCCATGATCGAGAGCACCAGCTGCCCTTCGCGCAGGCACGGACGCAGCTCGGGCGCGATGCGCGCAAGCATCTGGGGCTTGATTGCGAGGACGATGACATCGGCGGCTTCCGCGGCTTCGGCATTGCCCCCCACGACACGGATGCCGTACTCGCGGGCCAGGGCCGCGCGCCGCTCCGGGCGGGGGTGGCTGGCGATCACCTGCGTGGGTTCGACCAGCCGCCCGCGAAGCAGTCCGGCGATCATGGCCTCGGCCATGACGCCGGACCCGATGGTGGCGATCGTTCGCTGTGCGAGGACGCTCATGGGGGCGAGGATAGCGGGCGGGCGGCAGCGACCGCCGACCCGAGGACGAAGAACCGGGCAGTCCCGCGAACGTCGACACTCCCGAAGCCCGCTTCGCGCAGGGCGGCATCCAGTTCGTCGGGCCGGTAGTACTCCTTCACGACGCGGAACCTGCGGCCGTCCGCGAGGCTCCGCTCCTGCAGTCCCGGGGCCACGTTGCGGCGGGCCGCCGGAACAGCCCCCGAGTGCGAGTCTTCGAGCGAGTCGATGAAGGCGAACCGGCCGCCGGGCGCGAGCCAGGCATGCGCAAGGGCCAGGAACTCGCCGAGCCGGGGGCGCGGCACGTGGCTGAGCCAGAAGCCGGCGAACAACCCGTCGACGGCCCGGTCCGGCGGCTCCCACGCGTCGCGGATCACGACGCCGGCGCGCAGCCGGTGGGCTGCGAGTCGCTGGGCCGCGATTGCGAGCGGCTCGCGGCTGGCGTCCGTGATCGTGAGGTGCCCTTTCTGGGCCAGCAGCGGCGACCACCAGCCGGTCCCGGCCGCAAGCTCGAGGATCTCGCCGCGCAGCGGCAGGTCGTCGAGCCAGCGCGTCACCTGGTCGAGCTCGGTCTGCCAGGCCACGTCGTGGACCGGGCCGTGCTCGTAGCGGCCGCGCCGCAGGTAGAAGTCGTCGTATTCCGGGGCACGGGCGGCGTAGTACGCGCGCATCTCGTCCTCGACGGCGGGCCGCCGCGTCGGGACCGGGACGCGCGGGCCGGCGGGCACCGGCGCCTGGACGCCCGTGGCGCGTTCGGCGAGCGCCTGTTTGAGGCGGAACCGCAGAAACTCGTTCTCACCGGCCCTGCCGAGGCACGTCGGGCAGAGGCGTGCGTAGACCTCAAGGTCATCGGGCCGGCGCGGCGTGTGCGACTGCCCGCACCACAGACAGGCGAAGCCCGCGGGGGACGTCGTCACGTGACGGGCGTCCAGCTGCCGAGCGGCGCCTGTTCCTCGAAGGCGTCCGGGTCGAAGATCTCGGCCAGCATCTCGATCCCGTCGATGATCCGCGGCCCGGGCCGGCCGAAATAGGCTGCACCGTCGACGACGAAGACCTGCCCGCGAGCGACGGCATCCAGCTGGCGCCAGAACGCCGGCCGCGGCGCGCGCGCCCACTCCTCGACCGCCTCTCGAACGTGGAAGCCGGACGCCATGAGCACCAGCATCTCCGGGTCCACGTCTCGCACGGCTTCCCATGAAGTCTCGACGGAACGCTCGCCCTCCCACCCCAGGAGTTCCCAGCCACCGGCGCGCCGGACCTGCTCCGGGATCCAGTAGCCGGCCCCAGCGGGCGGATCGAACCAGTCGAGGCCAACAACGCGCGGCGGACGATGACCGCCCTCCCGGCGCTCCTGGACACGACGCTCCACCCGCCCCAACCGGTCACGGAGTTCCTCGATCAGGTCGATGGCCGCGTCCTCGGCCTCCGCCATCGCCCCGACCGTCGAGATCGAGTGAAAGACACCCTCGACACTGATCGCCTCCAGGGCCAGGACCGTGATCTCGGGGTCCAGCTGCCGCGCGGCCTCGTCAACCTGCCTGAGGCCGACCAGCGTGACATCCGGCAGACCCTGGGTGAGGATCAGGTCCGGCTCGGCGGCGGCGAGCGCAGCGAGGTCCAGCTCCGCGAGCGGTGCGGCATTGCGAGCGGCCGCGCCGAGGATGCGGTGCACCTGGCGGCTGGTCAGCCCGGCGAGCGACCTCGTGCTGTGGGAAACGACCGGTTTCCCGGCGGTCTCCGGCGGGAAGTCGCAGGCATGGCTGATGCCCACGAGCTCATCGCCCAGTCCGAGCGCACAGACGATCTCCGTGGCGGCCGGGACCAGCGACACGATGCGCACTTCAGCGCGCGCGTGTCGCGCCGGACGCGACCGCTCCGCGATGCGCGGCGGTCAGGCCGGGGGCTTGGCCGCGTCGACGGCGGCGCGCGCTGCCGCCCGATCCGTGAACCACGTGGCGTCGATCTGGGTGTACTGCGCCCACTCGGGCGGCAGCGACTCCTCCGGGAAGATGGCGTTCACCGGGCATTCCGGTTCGCATGCACCGCAGTCGATGCATTCGTTCGGATCGATGAAGAGCTTGCGGTCGACGCCCTCTTCGTAGTGGATGCAATCGACCGGGCACACCGAGACGCACGAGACATCGAGCACATCGATGCACGGCTCGGCGATGACGTAGGCCATTCGTCGGATTCTCCTGGTCCCGGGACGGAGGCAGCTGGATGGATCGGATCCCGCTTCGGACCCGAAGAGCGTACCACCGGGTTCAGGTCGAGGCCGGTTGCGCCCCCGGAACGATGAGCCGGACCGGGGAGCGCATCCCCCGCAGGTAATGGCCGGGGATATGGCAGCCAACGATGAGCCCAGGCGTGTCCGGCACCGTCCAGGCGACATCCTTGCGCTCGCCCGAGCGAACCACGACACGCAGGCCGGCCAGTTCGGGCGGCACCGAGACCGCGGGCGTGGGCCCCGGCGGCGCCCCGGCTACCGCGGCCTCCGCGGCTTCCCACGCGGCCTGGACCGCCTCGTCCCCGATGATCGCCTCGTGGGTCTCAAGACCGGCGTTCACCACCCTCAGCAGGATGGTCTCGCCAGGGACCAGGTCCACCACCGAGGGATTGAACCGATCGTCGCGGGCCACGATGATCACCTCACGTGGGGCCCCGGGGACGCCTGGAGTGATGGGCGGCGTGGCCGCCGGCTGACCGCTGCAGGTTGCGAGAGCCGCGCCGAGCGCCACCAGGGCGAGGGCGGGCAGGGCGCGCAGCGACACGGTCTGGACGCGATGGGGCATCGCCGAAGAGTCTACGGTCAGGTCACCAACGAGGTCCTCCGAAGGCCCGGCCGATCGCCCACGGTCGACGACGCGGATCGACCAGGCACCCCACGACGATGCGCTCGTCGACTGCGATCACCACTTGCGGCCGGCGACGAGCAGATTGTCGGACCGGCCCGACGATTCCTCGCTGTCGGGCCCGGCTTGCAGGCCGAGCAGCGCGACCAGCACGAGCAGCGCAATCACTGCCGTGGAGTGGACGGCACGACGGGCACGCACGAGCATCCTCCCGTGCCCCCGATGCGACATCGGGCCAGCGCCCGACCTGAGCGACAGTGTCGCAGCCGCCGCTTATCTGCGACGTATCTGGCCCTGGCCCGGGACCCTGACCGCGCCAGCACCCGGGCGGGGGCGCCGCTGCGCAGCCGTCTCGTCGGTCGGCCGTTGACACTGACCGCGCCATTCGGCAGAGTCCGCGCAAACCTGCGCCGTTCCCTTCAGGCCGGCGTGGGAGCGACCCGGGCTCGGCCGGCAGACCCGGGGCCTGTCGGCGACAACGCCGGCATCGGCGGGGCCTGCGCACCGCGGCCGCCATTCGGTCGGAGGTGGGATTGGCGCTCGAATCGGTCGAGGAGATGGAGCCCCGGGCGATGGTCCCGGGCGAGAGCGCGCGCTCCCGACGGTCCGTCGAGGGCCGACACGGCGAGGATCTTCCCGCCGTCAGCCTCGTCGGCGTCTCGAAACGCTTCGGGGAGGTGACGGCCGTCGAGCGGGTCGACCTCGAGATCGCGGACGGCGAGTTCTTCTCGATGCTTGGCCCATCGGGCTCCGGCAAGACCACGACGCTGCGGCTGATCGCGGGATTCGAGCTGCCGACGACAGGCCGGATCCTGCTCAAGGGCCGAGACGTCACGAACCTCCCGCCGTTCGAGCGCGACGTCAACACGGTCTTCCAGGACTACGCGCTGTTCCCCCACCTCAACGTTGCCGACAACATCGGCTACGGACTCGTGATCCGCAAGGTGGGCCGCCCGGAGCGCGAGCGCCGGGTCCAGGATGCGCTCCGAATGGTTCGTCTCGAAGGCTATGAGCGCCGACGTCCGGCACAGCTCTCGGGCGGGCAACGCCAGAGGGTTGCGCTCGCCAGGGCGCTCGTCAACCGGCCTCGCGTCCTGCTGCTCGATGAGCCCTTGGGCGCGCTGGACCTCAAGCTGCGCGAGGAGATGCAGATCGAGATCAAGGCGATCCAGGCCGAAGTGGGGATCACGTTCATCTATGTGACCCACGACCAGGAGGAGGCGCTCACGATGAGCGACCGGATCGCCGTCTTCGATCACGGAAGGATCGAGCAGGTCGGGTCGCCCGCGGACGTGTACGAGCGTCCCGCCACACGCTTCGTCGCGGGCTTCGTCGGCACACCCAACCTGCTGCGAGGCGATGTCGCGGCGGCGATCGTCGGCGCCCGGGGCACATTCACTGTCCGGCCGGAGAAGATCCGCCTTGCCGACCCGGCCGCCACGCCCACCGGCGACGAGTTCATGGCGCCAGGTCACATTCGGGAAGTGGTCTACCTCGGCCCCGATACGCGCTACCACGTGGCACTCGACGCCGGCGGGGAGCTGGTTGTCACCCAGCAGAACCTCGCAACGTCATCGATGGAGGCGCTCGCGACGCAGGGCCGGCCCGTCCGACTCATCTGGCAGCGGCAGCACTGCCTCCC
This sequence comes from Chloroflexota bacterium, assembly GCA_016875645.1. Classification (GTDB taxonomy): domain Bacteria; phylum Chloroflexota; class Limnocylindria; order Limnocylindrales; family CSP1-4; genus VGPE01. Next base: position 613 of record VGPE01000147.1, on the reverse strand, counting down.
CGTCGCCGACGGGGGGCGATCTGTGGAGGAGGAACCTGGACGAAGCAGAGGATCCTGGCATTCGTCGCATTGGCGGCGCTCACCGTCGCTGCCTGTAGCAGCGGGCCCGGCGGCACGCCGAACCCGAGCCTGCCCACCTCGATCGGCGCCGGCGAAGGCGAGCTCAACCTCGTGATCTGGGCCGGTTACGCCGAGCGGGGCGCCACGTTCCCCGAGTTCGACTGGGTGACGCCGTTCGAGAAGAAGACCGGCTGCAAGGTCAATGCCACGAACCAGACCGACTCGGCCAACGGCGTCTCCCTGATGCAGTCCGGGAATTACGACGGCGGAGCGCTGTCTGGAAACGCAACCGTCCGGCTCATGACCGGAGGCACGGTGGCCCCGGTCAACGTGGATCTGCTGCCGAACTACAAGAACGTCTTCGAGGGCCTCAAGAACAAGGTCCACAACTCGATCGACGGCGTGCCGTATGGCGTGCCACACGGCCGCGGGCCCAACGTGCTCATGTACAACACAGAGGGCCAAGTGTCAGCGCCTCCCGGTCACTGGAGGGTCGGCGTGGAGCGGGAGTGCCACCGCATCCCGGTCACCGATACCAGCGCCCGGGCGGCTC
>VGPE01000146.1 GCA_016875645.1 Chloroflexota bacterium | reverse complement strand
ACCGGCTCCGGGTCCCGCCGGCTCCGACGAGCGACCGGTCCGCGAGATGCCCGAGCGCACCGCCGCCACCGCCACCACCGCCACCCAGCCGGCCTCCGGGACCGGGGCCGCCGCGGGGGACGAGCCCCGCATGACGCCCGCGGTCCGGCGGCTCCTCCGCGAGCACGGCTTCGTCGCCTCGCAGATCGCCGGCACCGGCATGGGCGGCCGCCTGACTCGCGATGACGTCATGGGCTACGTCCAGCAGCACGGCACGATCAAGGTGGCCGTCACGGCCGCCTCGAACGGCGCAGACGCGCCGGCTTCGGGCCGATCGGCTGCCGCGCCGTCCGCCTCCGCCGCCACCCCGGCGGCCCGCGGCATCAGCGGCCAGCAGGTGACGTTCCCGGACGGCGTGGACGAGGTTCTCGTCCCGATGACCCAGATGCGCAAGGGCATCGCCGCGCAGATGACCCGGGCGCTCCTGGTGCCGCACGCGTACGTGCAGATGGAGATCGACGCCACCCGCCTGGTGAAGCTCCGCGAGCAGGTGAAGGAGGACTTCCAGGCGCGCGAAGGCAGCTCGCTCAGCTACATGCCGTTCGTCGCGAAGGCGATCGTCCATGCGCTTAAGCGCAACCCCGCGTTCAACGCCCACTGGACCGACCAGGGCCTGCTCGCCAAGCGCCGAGTCAACCTCGGCGTGGCCGTCGCCGTTTCGGACGGCCTGATCGTGCCCGTCGTCAAGGACGTGGACCAGCTCTCGATCGCCGGACTCAATCGCGCCATGGCCGAGGTCGCGGCCCGTGCTCGCGCCAGCAAGTTGCGTCTCGACGACATCCAGGGCAGCACCTTCACCCTCGACAACACGGGCTGGTTCGGCTCCAACATGACCATGCCGATCATCAACGTGCCCGAAGTCGCCATCCTGACGATGGAGAACATCACCAAGCGCCCGGTCGTCGTCGAGACCGAGGACGGTGACGTCATCGCCATCCGCCCGATCATGAACATGGTCCTCGCGATCGACCACCGCGCCAACGACGGCGCCCAGGCGGCCGCGTTCCTCAAGGATGTCAAGGATTGGCTGGAGTCGGTGCCCGCCGATCTCCCCATCTGGTAGGAGACACGTGGCCCGCGAACTCCCGATCTTCGATCCGCCAGCCGTCGGTGGCGCTCACGCCCCGCAGCACCGCCCCGATCTCCCGATTTCGATCGGCGGGCGCGACCTCACGCTCAACACCGTCTGCGAAGAGGCCCGCTGCCCCAACATCGGCGAGTGCTGGGACCAGCGCACCGCCACCATCATGATCCTGGGTGACACGTGCACCCGCGCCTGCGCCTTCTGCGCCGTCAAGACCGGCAAGCCCACCTGGTTCGACGATGACGAACCCCGGCGCGTGGCCGAAGCCATCTGGCGCCTCGGCCTCGAGCACGTCGTCGTCACCAGCGTCGCGCGCGACGACCTGCCCGACGGCGGCGCGCGCATCTTCGCCGAGACCATCGGCCGGATGCGCGAGACCAGTCCGGGCATGGGCATCGAGGTCCTCATCCCCGACTTCAATGGCATCGAGATGCACCTGCGCACGGTGATGGACGCCCGACCCGACATTCTCAACCACAACCTCGAGACCGTGCGCCGCCTCCAGAAGCCCGTGCGCAGACGGGCGCGCTGGGAGCGCTCGCTGGGCGTGCTGGCCGCCGCCAAGCGCGACGCCGAGGAGATCGGGTACGTCGTTCATACCAAGTCGAGCCTGATGGTCGGCCTGGGCGAGACGCGCGCCGAACTGACCCACGCGTTCGAGGCGCTGCGTGAGGTCGACTGCGACATCCTCACCATCGGCCAGTACCTGCGCCCCAGCCCGCAGCACCTGCCGCTGGAGCGCTACTACCACCCCGACGAGTTCGCCGACATGAAGGTCGAGGCACAGGCGCTCGGCTTCAGGCACGTCGAGTCCGGGCCGCTGGTCCGAAGCAGCTACCACGCCCGGGACCAGGTCCCCGGGGCGGAGCTGAAGCGCGTCGCACGCCGGCAGGCCACCGTGGACGCGGAAGGTCGCGTGGTCCCGCTGGCAAGCTGAGACCAGCCGGCAGCGCGCTGCGCGCGCCCGGCCGAACGGCGCCGCCACGCCGCTTCCGCGCGCGATTCGGCTCCCCCGCAGGCGCCTCCCACGGCGGAATCGGGCCTCAGCCCGGGGCCACCGGCACCTTCGCGAGGGCCTCCTGGATCGCGACATGCAGCCGGGCCGCCGTCGGCTGTCCCTCCAGCGCGGTGACGCTGTGGCTGCCGGCGCTCTCCTCCCACATCAGCTCGATGCCGGGTGAGGTGAGGACGATCGGGGTGTCGGGATGGATGTCGCGGATGCCCTCGATCAGCGTCCGTGCGCCGGCGGCGTCACCGCTCGCCCAGACGTCGTAGACCAGCACATCCGCACGCTCGGCGAGGTCGCACGAACGACCTTCCAGGACGGGGCAGCGGTACGCATCGGCCCCGCGCATTCGCTGACCTCGTACCCGATCCGGCGCAGGGCATCTGCTTCCTGGCCGGCGAGGTCGAGATCGTGATGGACGACCAGCACGCGCGTCATCTCGCACCTCCGCTCGACTCGCGCGGTCCGGGTGGAGCCCGGCCGTTGGCGTGATTCTTGGCCGAGGTGCGAGATTCGCCAGTACCAGTGTGCCCGTGCCCGGGGGCCGTGCGGCCCCCCGGCGTCAGCCGGCGGTCATCTCCACGGCGCTGCGCACGGCGGCCAGGATCGGCGTGTAGCCGGTGCAGCGGCACAGGTTGCCCGAGAGCGAGGCCTTGATCTCCTCGTCGTCCGGGCGCGGGTTGCGCGCCAGCAGAGCCGTAGCCGAGATGAGCATCCCGGGCGTGCAGAACCCGCATTGGACGCCACCGGCCTCCAGGAACGCCTTCTGCAACGGCGAGAGATCCCCGTTGGTCGAAAGGCCCTCGACCGTTGTGATCTCGCGGCCCAGCGTCTGAAGCGCAAGGTACGAGCAGGAGTTCACCGGCTCTCCGTCGAGCAGCACCATGCAGGCCCCGCACTCGGAGTCGTCGCAGCCTTCCTTGGAGCCCGTCAGCTCCAGGTCGTCGCGCAGCACCGAGAGGAGCGTCCGCTGGGGCTCGATGGTCACCGGGTAGCTGAAGCCGTTGACGCGGAGCGTTGCCGAGTACTTCATCGGGCTCTCCTCAGAGCGCGCCGTGGAGGGATGCGCTGGCCGGGATCGAGACGGTCTCGCCTCGCGCCCGATCCACGGCAGCCTGCACAACACGCCGGGTGATGACGGCTGCCATCGCACGCCGGTAGTCGGCGGCCGCGCGGACATCGTCGATGGGCAGTGATGCGGCAGCCGCCGCCTCGCCGGCTCGTTCGGCGGCGGCCCGGTCCCCGGTGGAGCCGATCAGCGCCGCTTCGGCTTCGGGCACTCGCCGAACCGTGGGTGCCAGCGAGGTGATCGCGACCCGCGCCGCGGTGATCTGACCGCCATCGAGGGTCACGACCGCGGTCGCCCCGACCACGGCGATCTCCATCTGCCGGCGGTACTCCAGCCGGGCGTAACAGCTCCCGGTCCCGGCCGGCTGCGCGGGCAGCGACACGGAGACGAGCAGCTCGTCCATGGCAGCGACCGTTCGCCCGGGTCCTGAGAACAGCTCGTCGAGCGGCAGCTCCCGTCGGCCGTTGCGCGACTCGAGCATGCAGGTCGCCCCGAAGCACATCAGTGGACCGCTGGTCTCTGCGGCCGGGGACGCGTTGGCAATGTTGCCGCCGAGCGTGCCCACGTTGCGCGTGGCGCGCGACCCGACGATCGACGACGCGTCGGCCAGGGCGGTATACCGCTCACGGATCGTGGCGTCCTCCGCGATCTCGCCATGCGTCGCCGTGGCGCCGAGCCAGAGCCCGCCGTCAACCACGGGGCGGATACCGCGCAGGGAGTTGACGCGGTGGATGGCGACGAGGTGTTCCGGCACGGGCCAGCGGCCCTGCCGCGATCCGACGACGAGGTCGGTGCCGCCCGCGACCACCCGCGAACCGGTCGCCATCGCGGCGATCACGTCGTCCACGGTGGTGGGCGCGGTGTAGCTGGGCCCGGCGGCGGTCGCCTGGCCCATCGCCGTACTCCCGCTTGCCAGAGCGCTCATGCCTGTCCCTCCCGGAGAGCTGACCAGATTCGACCCGGCGTCGCGGGCAGCTCGCGCACCCGGGCGCCCGTGGCGGCCGCGATCGCGTTGGCGACTGCGCCCGGCGTCGGGATGCAGGGCGGCTCGCCGACGCCCTTGGAGCCCTTCGGCCCGGCGTCGGAGACGGCAGTGTCGGTGAACCAGACGGAGATGTCCGGGACGTCCGCCATCGTCTGGAGCTTGTAGTCGAGAAGATGGGCGTTGCGAACCCTTCCTTCGCCCGAGATCTGGGTGCCCTCGGTGAGCGCCTGGCCGAGGCCCATCACCACCCCGCCCGTGACCTGGCCGGCCGCTCCGACCTTGTTCACGATGTAGCCCGAGTCATGGGCCGCCACCACCTTGAGCACGCGAACGACGCCCGTGTCGCGATCCACCTTGACCCGAACGGCATGGGTTCCGAACGTGGGTGCCGCGAACGACTCCGCGCCCAGGCGACCGGTGCAGGCCGACGTGTCGGAGGCGGGCGTGGGCGGGACCTCACCGGACCCCTTGCCCACGAGGAGCTGGGTGCCCTGGGTCTTGTCCGCCAGCGCCGCGATCGTGACGAAGCGATCTGGGCTGCCCTTGACGCGCGCGCGTCCGTCGGCCAATTCGATGTCGTCCTCGGCGGCCTCGAGCTCGTCGGCCGCGAGCTTGAGCAGCTGCCGGCGGACATCCATCGCCGCGTCGGCGACCGCGCGGCCGTTGTTGAAGAGGGTCTGCGAGCCGCCCGCGCCGCCGTCCCAGGGCCCGGATTCGGTGTCCTGGTAGACGAGCGAGAACTCGGAGGGATCGATGCCCAGGATCTCGCCGGCAAGGATCGGCAGCGTCATCACGGCACCGGTGCCGCACTCCTGCGCGCCGGTGATGATCGTGGGCGAGCCGTCGACGTTGATCTTGACGAACGCACTGGTTGCCATCGGGAACGACGGCCACCATGCGCACGCGATGCCGATGCCCTCGTCGTCGGGCAGCGGCTGGCCCCAGCCGATGAGCTCGGCGGCCTTGTCGAGGGTCTCGACGGCGCGGATCTCCGACATCACCTGGCTCGTTGGGCTCAGGTCGCCGTTGCGCAGGAGGTTCTTGCGGCGCAGGTCGACCGGATCCATGTCGAGTGCCTTCGCGATCTCGTCCATGTGCTGCTCAAGCGCCCAGGCGGCCTGGGGGGCGCCCGGCGCCCGGACGGAGCCCGACGGCTGGGTGTTCGTATATGCGCACCGGCCGGTGATGTCGACGTTGGGAACGTTGTACGGGCCGGTGGAGAAGATGGCTGCCAGGATGGTGATCAGTGGCTCGTCGGCCGAATAGGCACCGTTCTCGGTCAAGACCTGGGCGCGCCGGGCAACGATCGTCCCGTCGCGCATGACGCCCGACTCCACCTCCACGATCATGCCCTCGCGGCGATGGTCGGGCGCCAGGAACTCGTCGCGTCGGCTGAAGACGACCTTGACCGGCCGCCGTGCGGCGCGGGCAAGCGCGGCGACCTGCGGCTCGAAGTGGCCCTCGCACTTGGCGCCGAAGCCGCCACCGAGGTGGGGGACCGTCACGCGAATCTTGTTCTCGGGCAGGCCCAGCGTCTCCGACACCAGCGAACGGGCCGCGAAGGGCACCTGCGTGGATGACCAGATCTGGACGCGGTCGCTGCGCCACTCGGCGAGGATCGCTCGGGGCTCGATCGGTGCCGCCTGGGAGCCGGCCGCCACGTACCGGCCCTTCACGACGAGGTCTGCGGATGCCAGGGCAGCTGCGGTGTCGCCCTTGACGATCGTTGAGCGGGAGGCCTCGTTGCCGCTGCGGACCAGCTTCTCGTCCTGCCAGTAGGACTCCCAGTTCTCGTGGATGAGCGGGGCGCCGGGGGCAAGCGCCGCCTCGATGTCGGTGATCACCGGCAGCGGCTCGTAGTCGATCTCGATGAGTTCGACTGCGCGCTTGGCGATCTCGGGCGTGAGGGCCGCGACGGCGGCGACAACCTCACCCTCCCATCGCACGACCCCCTTGGCGAAGAGCCGCCGGTCCTTGATGAACAGGCCGTACTGCACGTCCGGGACATCCGCCTCGGTGATGACGGCCACGACGCCCGGGAGCGCCTTCGCCCTGGTCGTGTCGATCCGCTTGATTCGAGCGTGTCCGATGTCGGCGAAGCGGAACCTGCCGTGCAGCAGGCCGGTCAGCGTCATGTCGGCGGCATACCGTCCGACGCCCGTGACCTTCTCCCTGCCATCGAGCCGGACGACCGGAGCGGTGCGGGGTTCCGTGGTCATGGTCATGTGGCCCCTCCTCGGCGCATCCGATCGGCTGCGCGCATCACCTGCCCACGATGGTAGCGCCGGACGCCGGGCTCCGGGGCACGAATCGAACGGCCCGGACGGTCACCCGCCCGGGCCGAACCGGATGGAATCGAACGGGTCAGCCGAATGTGCCGCCCGAGGCTCCCGCCGAGCCGAAGCGCGCGATCTCCTTCTCCAGGTCGAGCGGGCGAATGACGCCGCGCCGTTCGTCGGCGCCCCAGTCGGCGCGCGGAACCGCCCACATGATCTCGAATTCGTTGCCGTCGGGATCGCGACCGTAGAGGGACTTGGACACGCCGTGATCGCTCTGGCCGGCGAGCGCACCCGCCGCGGCGAGCTCGCTGGCCGCTGCGGCCAGCGCATCGATCGTGGGGACTTCCCACGCAAGGTGATACAGGCCGGTCTGGCCGCGCACGGGCCGCGGAGCGTCCTGCCCGACCGTGAAGAGGCCCAGATCGTGATGGTTCTCGGCCAGCGGCGATCGCATGAAGACCGCCTGGCCGCCGAACTCCTCGGTCACAATTTCGAAGCCGAAGACGCGCCCGTAGAACTCAGCCGCGACGCGGGCGTCTCGGACGAACAGGACCGCGTGGTTGAGCCGCAGGATGGGAATCATGGGGTTCGTGTCGCTTC